>CAJXUL010000078.1 GCA_913060615.1 uncultured Gammaproteobacteria bacterium
TACGAGATAGGAGTCCGTCTCGTGGGCTCGGAGATGTGTATAAGAGACAGCCGAATACTGAGGTCAACAGTAGCAGCAGGAGCGAGCGCGCAAGAACCCCGCCAGCTGAACCTACAGACCTCGCTGGATCTTTTCTTGGCCAATTGTTCATCAATCCCACTCGTTACACCGTCGCACAAATTAATTTCGCAGCTACAATGATGGTTGCTCCACCAGCAACCGCCCAAGAGCATTCCTTATTAGACCTAGACCATCGCTTCAATAAGTGAGGGACCCTGAGTCTCCAGCGATGCCTTCAACGCCTTGTTAAACTGCTCTAATGAAGTAGTTCTCCACGCAGGCATACCCATGCCTTCAGCAAGAGAGGCCCAGTTCAACTCTGGTTTAGTCAAATCCAACATACTCATGGCCTTCGGGCCAGGATTATGCGCACCCACACGACCAAACTCGACCTGCAAAATGGCATATTTTCTATTCGCAAAAATAATCGTAGTGATATTTAAGTTTTCACGCACCTGAGTCCAAAGTGCCTGCAATGTGTACATAGCACTGCCGTCCCCATTTAGACTGATCACCTGGCGATCTGGACAGGCAATTGCAGCGCCAGTCGCCGCTGGTAGACCATAGCCAATTGAGCCACCTGTCAACATCAACCAATCATGAGGGGCTGCAGTTCTAGTTGCTGCTGTACAGCCGCCGCCACATGTCCCACCTTCGTCTACGACGATGGCATTTTCCGGAAATAGGTGGGCTAAAGACAGCCCTATGCTTTGCGGGTTGAAGTCACCCTTTGGCATATCTGGTCGCGCCAATTCTACCAAATTCGGCTGGACTGTCTGGGCGCCTACGGCGTCAATTAATGCTTCAAGTGCACCGTCAATATCACCGTCCCTTTCTACTAACGTGTGCAGCTCACACCCTTCAGGCGTCAACCAATTTGGCTTATCCGGATAGGCAAAAAACGTAATCGGCGGCTGCGTGCTGATCAAAATTAGGTGCTTAGTGCCTTTTAGTACTTCAGCAGCTTGTTCGCCGAAATAGGGTAAGCGCAACGCTTCTGCGCGACCAGCACCTCTTTGTGACCTGGAAACGAACGTGTCCGTGACCACTCTAGCACCCGTGGCTTGAGCAACACGGTCAGCCATCGCTAAGCGCTCAGCGGTGAGAATGCCATTAATTAGCATCACACAGGGTTCGCCAGACTTCAATGCACGCGCAGTCTCATCAACATTGTCTGCATTCACCGGCTCAGGCTGCTTTAGAGGTAACGGTTTCGCAACTGCGGTGGTTCTATTCCACGCAGTGTCCGCTGGTAAAATCAAACTGGCCACTTGGCCCGGAGGTGCCATAGACGCTTGAACCGCCTCAGCACCATCTTGAGCCACATCATCCGCCGATTGAGAAACCTTAACCCAGCCGCTTATCGGCTTGGCAATGCCTTCAACATCAGAAGTCAACGGCGCATCGTACTTACGGTGAAACGTAGCATGGTCGCCAATAACATTGACCACCGGAGTACGCGCCTTTTTTGCATTGTGTAAGTTGGCCAAGCCGTTACCTAAACCCGGCCCCAAATGGGTCAACGTTGCGGCGGGAGAACCTTTCATACGGCCATAGCCGTCGGCCGCTCCAGTGACTACGCCTTCAAACAACCCAAGCACACACCGCATCTGAGGATTATTATCTAGTGCCGCTACAAAATGCATCTCCGAGGTGCCAGGGTTGGCAAAACAAACTTCTACCCCCGCATCTACTAAAGTTTCAACGAGGCTTTCAGCACCGCTTTTATCTTTGCCCTGAACTTGATTTTGCTTGTCACTCATAATTTGGCTCCCCACCCTGCACACATAGTTACATATAGTTTTTTTCAGGCGCAAAGATTACGGATAATGTAAGACGAAGGCTAGCGCCCATAATCCAACTGCCGCAATATCAAAACTCAACAACCACCGTTCACTCAAAATCCTCCAACGAAAAAAGTGCAAAAACAAAAAAATGCAAGCAAACCTAAATAAACTGCGCGAGGCGCTAAGACTCACCTTGCCCTCGGCCGAGCTGGAAATCTCTAGCCCAGATGAAGTGCCCAATATTCAATTGGCTCTGATCAACAGCAATTTCCCTACCGGTCCATTGCCAGAACAGGTCATGCGCGATGTGATTGCAAAACCCGCCTACTGGGCGTTTTGCTGGGGGAGTGATTTGGCGCTGGCACAATGGCTGACCGACCACCCCACGGTGGTTAAGAATAAACGCGTTGCAGACATCGGGTCTGGGTCCGGCGTAGTAGCCATCGCCGCAAAGCAAGCTGGCGCAACCCAGGTCTGGGGCTGCGATAATGACGAGCAGGCACTCTTGGCGACACAAACCAATGCCGAGCTAAACCATGTAGACATAAAGTTATGTGCAGACATTAATGATTTGCCCAAAGATCTGGACCTTATTCTTATGGCAGATGTTTTATATGATCGCAGTAACTTTGCATTAGTAAAAAAGATCAAAGCCCTTAATGGCACATTACTCATAGCAGACTCTCGAATAGCCAATATAGAAGACCCTGACTTCACCTTATTTCATCAGGCTGAGGCTCTCACCCTGCCCAATTTGGGCGAATTCGACGAGTTTAAAACCGTTCGCTTTTTCGTTACAGGCAGGCCGCAAACGCTACTGGGAACTGACGCCGCATAAATTCGTGGCCAAAAAACCGCCCGCGCAGATATGGCGCAGCGCGGTTGTACGCGGTAGTCTTTGAAAGAAATAAAGAGAGGGAGAGACTCATGAACGCACACGAATACCAAGAAATCATTTACGAAGTAAGCGACCCAGTGGCCGTTATCACAATGAACCGCCCCGAAGCACTGAACGCCTTTACCACCAGAATGCTCGCGGAAATGCGTCATGCCTTTGCAGCCGCAGAACAAGATCAGCGCGTTGTTGGCATAGTTTTAACCGGCGCGGGTAGAGGCTTCTGCCCAGGTATGGATATGAACGCACTGGACTCAATGAGCGGCGGCGGCAAGGGTCAAGGCGACGATTTATCCCCACTAAAAGCATCGCCAGGAGATGCCTCCATGGGTGAAAACTTCCAAATCACTTACACCTACCTTATGTCCGTGCGTAAGCCAATCATCGCAGCGATAAATGGTGCATGCGCTGGCCTGGCCTTTGCCGTGGCGACTATGGCTGACATGCGTATTGTCGAACGCAACGCAAAATTCAGTACAGCATTTTCCCAGCGAGGCCTCGTAGCAGAGCACGGCGTCAGCTGGACCCTGCCCCGATTGATTGGCTCTGGCAATGCACTAGACCTACTTTGGAGCGCACGCAAATTTAATGGCGAGGAAGCAAAAGAGCTGGGACTAGCAGAACGTTTAGTCGAAGACGGCGAGTCAAGAAAAGCTGCTGAAGACTACATACGTGGGCTGGCAGCAAACTCAGCGCCAATATCTATGCAAGTGATCAAAGCACAAGTATATCGCCACTTAAATATGCCATTGGGCGAAGCCATGTTGGAAACCAATGACCTGATGGCTGTCTCGCTAGAGAAAGACGATTTCCGCGAGGGTGTTCGTTCGTTCATAGAGAAAAGACCGCCAAACTTCTCTCGCGTGCAGGGCTAACATTCTGAACATGCTATCTGAGAAAAACCTTGTGACCCACCACGGGGTTATGAGTAATGGCGTAAGGCTCAACGTGCTAGAAGTACAAGCCCAAGGTTTAGATACTAAAAGCACCAAAGCCTCGCCTGAATCCACGCCTACATTAGTCATGCTGCATGGGCTAAGAGACTCTGCTTGGTCGCTTATGCCCATTGCCGAAGCATTTAGTCAGAGCAACGTTCGAGTAGTGCTTCCAGAACTACGTGGCCACGGCGCCAGTGAGCATAGTGATGCATATAGTATTAACGACTATATTCTTGATTTACACGAAGTCATTACTGCCCTGACCCAAGGTCCGGTGATAATTTTTGGGCACAGTCTTGGCGGGCATATTGTCAGCAAGTTCGCCGCCTTGTTCCCAGAACTCACCAAAGCAATTGTATTAGTAGAAGGACTTGGGCCGCCTAAGCGCACCGGCGAAAACGATATTGAGCAACAAATGCAATCGCTGCGATTTATGCTACTTAACCGCCTGAAGAAAAAAGACCGGCCCTCTCGCCCACTAAAAAGCAAAGAAGAAGCTGCGGCGAAATTGCTGCACAACAACCCTCGAATGCAGGCCCAAGAAGCGACACGTATCGCTTCGCACTTGGTTAAAGAGGCTGGCCATGAATTACATTGGGTTTTCGACAGCAGAGCCAACAGCGTTTTCGTTGGGGTAAATCTACAAACCAACACCAATTTTTGGCGTCAAATCAAAGCGCCCGTTTGCGTAGTCAGCGGACGACTGTCTTATGAGTATTGGCACAAAGAAATGGCTAGCGCAGATTTCGACGGGCATTTTGCAGACCAAGAATTAGAGGAAAGGGCCAGCGCATTTGCAATTCATGAACATCACTGGCTTGAGCAGAGTGGCCACATGGCCCATTACGACGAGCCCGAGGCGCTGACACAGATTTGTAAGAATTTCATATTCAACGGCGTAAACCTTTAGCTAACCGCTGAGTGCCCCCTAGGTGATTTTTTGTCACCGAGCAGCAAAATCAGCCACTTTGCCAAAAAATTAGCACAGCAAAAACAAAGGCAAAGTTGCGAGACATATATAGAGACCTATATAAAGACATAATCGTTAAAAGGGAGAGACATAATGAGCACAATTATTGCCAGCGACCTAGATTTCGACGGCGCTAAGGTTGTAGATGACTTAAATAGGCTACTGCGACTAAGAACCACCCCCATTGGTATGAAGCTATTTGCCACAAAAGAGGAAATGGCCGCAATCCCTAGAATACGCAGGCCCAAAGATATTCACACAACGGACCAAATTGTCGGCCAAGCCTCGCGCAACGGCTGGACCGTAGGCATAACCGCGGAAGATTTGGTGGGCGCCCAATGTAGTACCGTTATTGGACTGCACCCACGTAGTGAGGAATGGCTATCAGGAGACCGCATGAACGGTGTTTGGTATGGGTCCTCAGAGGATGCCGCAGCGCATCAAAATGCAATGGATGTAGTGCCCTTTGGCAACTTTGAGGCCATGGCAGTAAGTCCACTGGCTAGTGGTCGGCTAAACCCACCTGATATTTGCCTCATTTATGCTACCCCCGCTCAAATGATAATATTTATCAATGGCTTACAATGGACAGGCTACAAGAAGCTGGAGTTTTCGTGCGTAGGCGAGTCAGCCTGTGCAGACTCTTGGGGGCGTGCTTTGTCCACTGGAGAACCTAGCCTCTCCCTCCCGTGCTTTGCCGAACGTCGCTATGGCGGCGTTATGGAAGATGAATTGCTCATGGCAATCCCACCGCACTTTTTACCCAAAGTGGTCCAAGGCCTAGAAGCTCTGGCAAAGAACGGCTTGCGCTATCCCATAGCAAATTACGGCGTAAACAACGATGTCAGAGCCGGAATGGGCGTCAGTTATTAACAAATCAAAAGATGAGTGACTGTATCGGTCTTTTTTAGTCAACTTATAGTAGACTTAACCGATAGTATTAGAGAACGTTCATTCAGGTCCTTTCAAATGACTTCTAAAAAAAGCCGAGACGCCGCTACAAGCTTAGTCGCTGCAGGTACTTTTTTGAGTGGTGACATTACGTTTTGCAACGAATTAGTCATCGCCGGAACAGTAAATGGATCGGTTACCAGTACTGGCAACAATGACAGTATAGTGAAAATTCTTGAAGGCGGTAAATTCACTGGAGAAATCCTCGCCCCAAAAATTGAAATTTCGGGGCAAGTTGAAGCAAATATTACAGGTACTGCTAGCGTCTCAATTGGACCTACAGCTAACGTAAGCGGCGTGATCCGCTTCCTAAAATTGGCAGTTAGCCCCGGCGCTACGATTTCAGGTGAATTGATCACAATGGATGAGCAGGTTGAAGACAATGTGGTGGAGAACCAAACAACCACCTAAAATAGTGCAATTTTCGCTCATAACCATGAACGACTTTGCATAAATTACTGAAATAGCACACATACTTTTGGAGTATAGACATGGCTCAGAATGAATCTGATTACGAATTTTACGTTGGACCAGCGACCCACCTTGAGGGCGCGTCTCTAGCAATAGATGGCACCGCACGTATCGACGGCAAGATTGTCGGTAAAGTTGCAGTTAAACACCTTATCGTTGGACCAGGCGGCATTGTTCAGGGTGATATTTCAGGCGAAACTGCGAAGATCGAAGGTATTGTTGAAGACAGCTTACAGCTCTCTGGCAAGTTAACTGTTTGTGCTTCTGGCAAAATACGCGGCAACATCAAATATGGTTCCATTGAAACCATGGAAGGCGCCAAGCTAGTTGGTGAAATCTCCACAGATTGGGATTCAGGCGACACTTCTACGCCTCAGGTTTCGGATCGTCTAGAGGCATTTACAGCCTCATTAGCTGAGCCAGAGCCAGACTCGGGCCTTGTATAAAGACCACCACTCCGAACAGAGCACTAGTTTGTACAATCAACCAGAAATGCCCGTGGAGCGTCAACACACGCTAAACAAGCCTCGCTCCGTGATATTTGCCAACTCCAAAGGTGGAGTTGGTAAAAGCACTTTAGCCCTCATGGCAGGGCTAGGGTTGGCTACGCAGCACCCCAGCACTAGAGTTGAATTAATCGATCTCGATGTGCAAAGGACCAGTAGTGAGTCGTTAAAACGCTTCACCAATCATAGATTTCAAGTTCTCGAAAACGATGACTTTTTTCTCAATTCGGGTTCCCCAAATAATGGCAACCTGATCAACCACATGGGTACAGATTTTCCAAATACCCAAGATCAAAAATTTATAGTATTCGATAGCCCTGCAGGCAATGAGCCATCACGCAGTACATTTCTAACGCATTGCGACATTGTGTTCGTTCCTACTTCAGTGGGCGACGCAGATGTATTTGCAACGCAAAAATACCTCGTTGCTTTGCAACAGCTATTTTCGCGGCAGAAAGGCAATATGGAAGGCCCGCCTCCGCCAATCGTAATATTGCCTAATATGATCGACAGCAGAGATGAGTTTAATGAGCTACGCGCATCCTTATCAGGCGTGTCAGCGTACTTTGGCAAACCCCTCTACTACTCACCTGTATTCAGACGAGCGTTTCGGGAAGATGAGAACGACACGAGTGTCGCAAGTCTACTCAAGCATGCCCAGCCCTATATAAAGTGGCTGACCAGTTTAATACTCAAAGCAGAATCTTTACCACAACCGCCGGGGCGATTGTTCCAACTCTAGAAGTAAACAAAGCTGGCGGCGCGGCTAGCAAAGCCTCGCGCAAGCTTTCTTCCAGCACCTGGGCGTCGTTCCGCTAGGCAACTTGTCAGAGCTAAACTTTAAGGTAAAACTTTGCGCCGTAACATAACGCCCTGCCTCTAGCCCTCTACCTGAACCTCACTCGCCTAGCCTCAACTCTTAAGACCTATTTCTTAAGACTTATTTCTTAAAACCCAGTTCTTAAAACCCAGTTCTTAAAACTAAGAGCAGCGTCTGAGTTGCTTAGCATATATCGCCGCCTGCCTAGAGGCTTTCTTGGCATAACCCTTTATCGTAGCCGACTTTTTCCACGCGCCTTTGGCATAGCCGCTATGACCATTGTAATAAGCGAGATAGAGATTGTACGTGTCGTTTTTACGCAGCCGCAGTCGCTTATTACTGCGATCGTTATACCAACCAATAAAATCTAGCGCGTCACGAAAATTGCTGCGCTTAACAAATCGGCGACCCGTATCTTTCTTGTAGTCTTTCCATGCCTCATCTGTTGCCTGAGCATAACCATAGGCAGAGGAGCTTCTCCCCAACGGCACGCCCAAAAAACGTTTGCGCGGTGGTTTAGCGTCAGCAACAAAAGTAGATTCTCTATGTATAAAGGCAAAGCCAACATGCATGGGCAAACCCCAACGCTTGCGCGCTTTTTTTGCATCTTTATACCAACCTTTATGCTCCTTAAGAATGTAACAAATATTGTTAGGGTCCTTAGGCTGGCCAGCGGCGCAACCTGCAAGTAACACTGCGGCCAATATTACCGGGGCCAAAACTCTAGTCAGATACATCAATACCGTGCTCCTTCAGTAGCGTTATTAAATCTTTTTCTTCAAGTACTGTTAGCTCTAGTTGCTGGGCTTTTTCGAGCTTGCTGCCAGCTCCAGGCCCGGCTACCACTTTAGTGGTTTTAGCCGACACTGAACCTGCAACCTTTGCGCCCAAGGAGAGTAAAAAAGCTTTGGCCGCACTGCGCGCCAAAGTTTCTAAGGTTCCGGTCAATACCCAAACTTCGCCGGCTAGCGGCAGTGATTGTTGGTCAATTGCAGGCATCTCCGGCCATTGCACACCCAATTCAACAAGCTGCTCTAGCACCAACAAATTTTCTTCATCTTGAAAGTAATGGAACAAAGAGTCGGCGACTACAGGACCTACATCGTCCACTACTTCAAGCGCTTCATGGGTAGCTGCTCGCAATCCGTCTAACGTGCGAAAATGCTGAGCCAAAGACAACGCAGTGGCCTCACCAACCTCTCGAATCCCCAGCGAGTATATAAATCTGGGGAAAGTCGTCTGTTTGGCTTTTGCCAATGCCTGAAGCAAATTCTTAGCGGACTTCTCACCCATACGCT
The DNA here is from genome assembly GCA_913060615.1 of uncultured Gammaproteobacteria bacterium. Lineage (GTDB taxonomy): Bacteria > Pseudomonadota > Gammaproteobacteria > Pseudomonadales > Azotimanducaceae > UBA4421. The sequence goes on from CAJXUL010000078.1 coordinate 8,697, forward strand.
CTAAATTGCTTATTTGAGCAGCTTCTAACTTAAATAAGTCTGAAGAATTTTTTACCAGGTCTTCGGCCACCAACTGCTCAATAATTTTGTCACCCAAACCATCGACGTCAAAGGCCAATCTAGAGGCAAAATGCCGTAAGCATTCCTTAAGTTGAGCTGGGCAGTGGTTTCTACTGGCACTGCAGCGCGCGACAACTTCATCGTCCAACCGGACAATTGCGCTTGCACACGAGGGACATTGGGTAGGTAACTCTATGACCTGAGCATCACTAGGTCTTTGACTCAAAATTACGCTAGCAACCTGCGGGATAACGTCTCCTGCCCTGCGTATCATCACGCGATCACCAACATGCAAACCCAGTCGCGCAATCTCATCCATGTTATGCAGAGTCGCATTTGTAACAGTAACGCCCCCTACAAATACCGGCGCCAGCCTGGCTACAGGGGTAATTGCACCCGTTCTGCCAACCTGAAATTCTACGTTTAGCAGTTGCGTCGTGGCTTCTTCAGCAGGGTATTTATAAGCAATTGCCCAGCGCGGTTTGCGCGTCACAGCGCCCAAAAGGCTTTGTTGTTCTAAAGAGTTAACCTTCACCACAACACCATCAATCTCGTAACCTAGACTACTACGCTGCTCCAATATATTGCGTATGTACTGCATACAGCCGTTACTGTCGGCGACAACTTCCACCAGTGGGTTAACCCGAAAACCCCAGCCTTGCAATGACTCTAATACTTGCATTTGGCTCTCTGGTTCCCAATCGCCTTCTGACCAACCCAGGCTATAGCAGAACATGGTCAGAGGCCTGCTTGCTGTTATTTTTGAATCTAGTTGGCGCAGGCTACCTGCAGCACCGTTGCGAGGGTTAATCAGCGGTTTACTGCCCTTTTCAACCGCGCGCTTATTGAACCCCTCAAAATCTTCCAATGCTATGTAGATCTCTCCGCGCACTTCAAATCTCTGGGGGAAACCTTTACCTATTAAAGTTAGAGGAATTGCGCCAATAGTGCGCACATTGGCAAGAATATTTTCCCCTATCTGACCATCACCTCTAGTGGCAGCCTGCACAAGAACACCATTCTCGTAAGTCAACGCAACGGCGACACCGTCGATTTTTGGCTCACAGGTATAGGTAATTTCCGCTTGACCCGGCAACCGTCCAAGACATCGTTTAACCCAATCATCTATATCTTGTGCGGATGTGGATTTGTCTAGCGACAACATCGGTAGCACATGGGTGACTTTGGCGAATTCAGACAAGGCCGGGGCGCCCACGCGTTGAGTTGGAGAATCATTGCTCCGCAGTTCAGGGTGAGCTTGCTCTAAAGCTTGCAGTTGATCGAAAAGTGTGTCGTATTCAGCGTCAGCAATTTCCGGCTCATCTAGCACATGGTAGCGGTGCAAGTGATGGTTAAGAAGGCTACGTAGCGATTCAACCTGCTGAAAAATTTCCTGACTCACGCTCACCGTTTTTCTATTGCTCCGGGCGCTGAGTAAGGCGCCGGCGCGCGTAATCAGCCAGCCTCTGTCGCATATGCTCTACTGTTTGACCCGTCAGCATATTCATTTGATCGTCCTTCACATCGCCCCCTAGGGCCGCTGCAACTGTTCTAGCCGACAACAACATATCTTCCAGAGTTTCAAATGCATCACCAGGAACGGGTAATTGTAGGAAAAAAGTAATGCCAGGCGTTTTCAAAGCTTCCATATCAGCCAGATCAAAAGTCCCTGGCTCAACGGCATTAGCGACACTGAACAGATGCTCATTTGTCACTGAATCAATGCGGTGAAAAATACTCATATTGCCAAACTTCAAACCCTGGCCGCGCAATGCATCAACCAGTTCTGGCCCGTTAAACACGCTGCCCGCTTTAGCCAAAACGCCCAGTATAATTAATTCGTCAGGCGAATTAGGCGCGCTTCTTTTGTCAGCATGATCGCTTAGCGATTTTTGCACGGCATTAGATTCTGTCTTTTTTTCTGTTTTAGTTTCTGTTTTAGTTTCTGCCCTTCGCTCTGTTCTGAGAGAGACTTGCGTCGCATCTACGTTTTGCCGCGCCTGTGTTTTATCACTGAGATTTTCAGATGTTTGGTCGGAGGGTGCCTGGGCAAAATCATCTAAGGGCAAACTGCCTTGAGCTGGTTGAGAATTATCATCCATCACAGGATCAATATCCGCGGCCGACTTTGCAATACGGGCACCGCCGTGGGGAAATTCACTTTTGGACAAGCTATTTGCCACCGGCTCTCTATCTGTTATTGAGCTTGGTGCAATATCCATGGAAATGTCATTTTGTTTAGCCTTCCACGCCACCCAAAGGCCGTGGCCTACCACAACAGCAAAGAAAACTCCGCCAACCAAAAGAATTAAGTCCTTTATATCCACATTAGACCTCTTCAATACTCAATGGCAGCTTCGTAAACATATGCGTTAAGACGAAACTGACTAAACTTCATGGCAATTAAGTTTTGCCACCTTAAAAGTGATAGCTGTAAGCCATCAGATCGCTCGTTAGGCGACCTTGACGGACACCCAGTCTTAGGCAATAGCCAACGCTGCCGCAGCTTCTACATCTACAGACACCAAGCGCGATACGCCGGGTTCCTGCATGGTTACACCCACCAAGTAGTCGGCCATTTCCATGGTGATCTTGTTATGGGTGATGACCAAAAACTGCACGCTTTCTGACATTTCTTTTATCAGCGCTGCAAAACGCGTGACGTTCATATCATCTAGCGGCGCATCAACCTCATCCAGCAGACACACTGGACTTGGGTTTAAATGAAAGATCGCAAAAATCAATGCGACAGCAGTCATGGCTTTTTCGCCACCGGACAAAAGCTGAATACTGGCGTTACGCTTTCCAGGTGGCCGAGCCATCAAAGCTACACCCGTGTCCAGCATATCATCGCCGGTCAACTCTAAATAAGCGTGACCGCCACCAAAGACCTTCGGGAATAATTCACCAAAGCGTGTATTCACAGCTTCAAAAGTATCTTTAAAACGCGTGCGCGTTTCACGGTCAATCTTTTGCATAACTTCAAGCAGCGTATCCAGGGCTTGTTCCAAATCTTCTGCTTGGGCGTCTAAATAGTTTTTGCGTTCAGACTCTTGATCGAACTCTTCAATGGCAGCAAGGTTAATTGCACCCAATCTTTGAATCCGCCGGGACATACGGTCTAGCTCTTCAACCCAGGCGGGTTCATTCGCCTCTTCCGGCATTTGTTCTTTCACGTCACCCAATTCGTGGCCCGTAGTGCCTAGCTGCTCTAGTATGTTGGCTTCCTGCACAGCCATACCCTGTCGCTCTACACGTTGACCTTCCAAACTGTTTCTAACCTCGCCAACACGCTCTTCCCATTGGCCACGCTGTATATCACCTGTCTCTTATACACATCTGACGCTG
>CAJXUL010000079.1 GCA_913060615.1 uncultured Gammaproteobacteria bacterium
TCTACACCTCTCTATTCGTCGGCAGCGTCAGATGTGTATAAGAGACAGATATTGACGTGTCGGAGAGCGCTAAGCGCAATGACCTAAAAATCAGTTCAGGCGGCAATGCGGACTCGTTTCACTGTTAACCGCTAACTACTAACAGCCCACTTCACAACATGGACGCACAATCTTCGTAAAGGAAAAATATATGATGCACTTATTAGAAGATCTTCTGATTCCGGTATTGGCTATTGTTATGGCCTTTGGACTGCCTGCCCTTATTGTCCACATTTACTTTAAGTATGAGCGCAATCGAGACCGGCTATTCCATGAATCGCTGCAAGTGCTGATTAACAGTGGCCAGCAAATTGCGCCTGAAATGCTGCGCGGCATTCCCGGCTACAAAGAGGTATCCGCTAAAAACGACTTAAGACGAGGAGTTTTAACCCTTGGCTTGGGGCTGGGCATTGCCTGCCTAGGCTACGTTGGCTTTGGCCGACATGGGGATTTTATTGTGGGCTTAGGCCTATGCTTTGCCCTTTTTGGTCTGGCAATAGGCGGCTTTGGTTTTTACCAAAAAAGCGCTCAGCAAAACGCTCAGCCAAAAGACAGCCAAGTTTAACCAATGATTCCAGACCCGGAACTTGTACGTCGCACGCTTGCTGAGGGGGCTTTTCACTTTGGCCCCCTTATGCAGCGCCACAGCGATTATGTTTTTGGGCTGAATATGCGGCTGACCAGTGGCAACAGAGCGTTAGCCCAAGACATTTCCCAACAAACTTTTCTCAATGCGTTTACTTATCTGAAAAGCTTTGACCGCACCAAAGCCTTTAAACATTGGCTAGCAGGCATTGCGGTTAATTGCTTTAAAGACGCCATAAAAAAAGAAAACGCTTACGTTTCCGCTGATACCTCTAACTTCTCTAACTCTTATAAGGAGTCCCTTAAGGGTTTCCATACGCCAGAGCCGGAAATGGATAGCGCTTTTTTGGCACTGATAAAACCACTAAATATGGAGGAGCGTGCGCTGGTGATTTTGCGTTTTGTCTACGAATTTAAAATTGCAGAAATAGGTGAGTTGATGGCGCTTAATCCAGGCACGGTAAAATCAAAACTTAGCAGAGCCACACAGAAACTTGGCAAGCTTGAGCAAGACGCCCCAAATGCTCCTAACGCAAGAGACAAAAAGAAGATATTTTAATGAACGAATTTAAGAGTATTTTACAGCGCGAGAAAGAAGCCGAATATCACCTGCATAATAGCGAGTTGTTTGCTTTTGCAGTCATGGCGAAAATTGCATCACAGCGTTCTAAGCGCAAATTACAGAAAATCCTTTTCTCAATCGCCTTAGTTAATCTCTTCGTAGTTGGGGTATTTTTCATCAACCCCGGCAACCCCATAGACAACGCCTTTGGCTGGATATTCACCGTGGCACTGCAAGCCATATTTCAAATTTCTCAGTCTACCTTCGCGCTAAGCATAACTGTCTTCATCGGGTTATTACTGGGGATATTAGGTTTTATTGGATTAAAGTCGAGAGGGTAACTGAACAAGATACAGAGAGAGCAAGTAAGTTTCGATGATGCCGCGCCTTCACTGAACATTCAGCGGGCACCACCAAAGCTAGGTTAGATTCAACCTATGTAGATCTAACGAGCGATTTAACTAAACTCATTTTCTCCATCGCTCTCCTGGGCCAAAAACCAAATAAGCGCTAATAGCCCTAGGACTGGAACAAAAACGAGAAGCTGCCATAAACCGCTACGGCCAGTATCGTGAAGTCTTCTAGTTGTGGCAGCGACAAGAGGTACTAACATGACGAGTGAATATATTAAATTCACAAGAACTATACCCAGTATGCTGTCCACCACTCCCGTGCCAACGCTCAAAACCACATAGAAGAGCATAAACATCCAATAGTCATTCCGTCCGGTTCTACTGGCAAAGTCAGAATAGCTCTTCAGCGTATTGATAAAATTATCCATTTATAAATATTCCTTTATGTTGTGCAATTGGTTGTGCAATTGGTTGTGCAATTGGTTGTGCAAAGCGAACTACAATTAGGACTGAAAAGAAAAGCTATCTACTAAATATTGAACGGCTGACGATTCCAGGGAAAAACTGACTCCCGATAACGAATTTGAAATAGACCTGTTCTCTAAAAATCGATATGCGATTCCAGATATTTTCTAGCTCTCCGTGCAAATTATCCAATAGCCTACTGCAGCTTGTTGGTCGTTCTCGCAGTTAGCCTAGTTTCAATCCCCTAAACTCAATGACTCGCATTAGAATCCAGATACTTAGACTAGCTTAGATGCACATCCCCGCTACCCAGCCCACCATGATTAAGCTCAAAAATGCGAACCAGTTGGCAAAATTTCACTGCATTGCTAACGTAAATTGAAAAAATCCTTCCGATGTTTGCAACTACCGAAAACACAGAGCACTCCGGCGCTAAGCCATCTATGCTGCGAAAACTCTCCTAAAAGTAAAACTTCCTTGCATAGTTTTGGCCCTTTGAAGGGTGTGACATACTCAGCGCTTAACTATTGGAGAATAACAATGAGCGCAGACGGCACTTGGACAACCACCATCAATACCCCTATGGGCGCACAAACCGGTACGCTGGTACTGACTACCAAAGGCGGCGAGCTCAGCGGCTCAATGCAAAGCCCACAGGGTGAAATGGCAATTGCAGACGGCAAAGCCGACGGCGACAAATTGTCTTGGACCACTAGCATCACTTCACCTATGCCTATGAATCTAGAATTTTCTGCAACGGTTACTGGTGATGAGATCGCGGGTTCTGTAAAACTGGGCGCTTTCGGCAATGCTGACTTCAAGGGCACACGCGCGTAAAAAATTCATCTGGGGACACTAAGAGGAGAGAGATGTGAGTTGGGACAAAGAAATTGAAGAAATGCACAGTAGAGCAGAATTGGCCTACAAAATGGGCGGCGAAGAAAAAGTTGCTCGGCAACACGAGTTCAACAAACTCACCATCCGCGAGCGCATTGGCAAAGTTGCTGACAGTGACACTTTCCACGAAATAGGCACCCTAGCAGGTGTTGGCGAGTACAACGAAGACGGCAAGTTAATCGCTTTTACGCCCTCTAACTTTGTTTTCGGCACAGCGGATATTGATGATCGCCCGATCATTTTGTCCGGCGATGATTTCACTGTGAGAGGCGGCTCCGCAGACGCATCCATTGCCGGCAAGCGCACCAGAGCAGAAGGTTTAGCTGCCGAACTGCGTTTACCGCACATTCGTTTGATTGACGGCATGGGCGGCGGCGGCTCGGTGAAAACTATTGAAACCGCTGGTCGCACTTATATTCCAGAATTGCGCGGCTGGGAAACTGTGGTCTCGCACCTTTCCATAGCTCCCTCTGTCTCTCTGGCCCTCGGCTCAGTAGCTGGGATGGGCGCAGCTCGGGTAGCCACATCGCACTACTCAGTGATTGTCAAAGACAGTGCGCAAATGATGATTGCCGGCCCGGCGTTAGTAGATTGGGCAAGCTTGGGCGATGTCAGCAAAGAAGAGTTGGGATCCTACAAGATCCACACGCGCAACGGCGCCATTGACGACGTTGCCGACACAGAAGAAGAAGCCTTTGCCATGGCGCGACAGTTTTTGTCTTACCTGCCCAGCAGCGTGGATGAGTTACCGCCTGTCATTGAATGCGCAGATGACCCAAAGCGCGAAGACGAAAGCTTACTCACCCTTGTGCCCAAAGAGCCTAGACAAGTTTACAAAATGCACCAGTTGCTAGAATCCGTTTGTGATGAAGGCTCATTTTTTGAAATGGGGCGTAAGTGGGGCCGCTCGCTGATCACAGGATTGGCACGCTTTAACGGTATTCCGGTGGCAGTGTTTGCAGAAAATCCACGAGTTTACGGCGGCGCTTGGACAGCAGATTCATCACGCAAACTTATCCGCTTACTAGATTTAGCCTCCACCTTTCACCTACCGGTTATCCACTTGGAAGACTGCCCCGGATTTCTTATTGGTAAGCAATCTGAAGAAGAGGCCACCATTCGTTACGGTTCTGCTGCATTGGCCGCCCTTGGTCAACTGACAACGCCATTTTGCTGCGTGGTTATCCGCAAAGCCTTTGGTGTTGCTGGCGCAGGCAACCACAAACCCGGCAGCCATCATTTTCGCGCAGCGTGGCCATCTGGTGACTGGGGCTCACTGCCTATCGAAGGCGGCATAGAGGTGGCCTATAAGGCCGAAATTGCGGCGGCGGAAAACCCTGATGCGCACCTTGCAAAAATCAAAGAGCGTTTAAACAATTTACGCTCGCCCTACCGCTCTGCTGAATTTTTTGAGATTGAAGAAATAATCGATCCACGTAAAACCCGAGCATACCTATGCCAGTGGGCAAAACTTGCCCAGCGCGCATTACGTACAGATCCACCTAACTTTGGCTACCGCCCTTAACGAGAAGTATTTATGGCCCAGTATCGACAACACAGTTATCAGGCACCGGAAGGTGCCACGCAAATCACTTTGGTTCGCCACGGTGAATCTAGAGCCGCATCGGAGGAAAACCCATTTCCACTAGTGGATGGCCACGGTGATCCAGAGCTACACGCAAACGGTGAGCAGCAGGCTGAAATGGTTGGCGAGCGATTAAAAGGCGAGGACATTGACGCGATTTATGTCACCAGCCTGCAAAGAACTCACCAGACCGCTGCACCATTGTGCCGCCACCTTAGCCTAACCCCTATTGTTGAAGTAGACCTCAGAGAAGTGTTTTTGGGCGACTGGGAGGGCGGTGTAATGCGCATACGCGCCGCGGCAGGTGACCCTATATTCACGCAAATGCAGGAACAACAGCGCTGGGATTTAATTCCAGGTGCCGAGAGTTGGGAGACGTTGAACACGCGCGTAATGGCCGGTCTAACACGGATTCACAAAGCACACCCAAACCAAAAAGTAGTTGCTGTGGTACACGGTGGGGTTATTGGGCATATCATTGCTAAGGCCAGTGGCGCCCAGCCCTTTGCTTTTAATGGCGCAGATAATGGCTCGATCTCACGTATTGTCATTAACGGCGACGAGATTAAGGTGCGCGCTTTTAATGACAACGCCCATGTGAACAGTACTCTCCACGATGGCAGTGGTCAGCTGACCTAGCATTAGAGCCTAGTATTCAGAAGCGGGCTAAACGGCGAAATAAAGCCCTAAGTAAAGCCCGTAAAGAAAGGCTCCTGTTAAGGCCCCTATTAAGGGGTCGCATTTCTTAACTTTTCGAATCCGGCGCATCCCCAGAACCGAGTATCTGCGCTATCACCTGATCTAGATCAGCGCCAGGCTGGTCTTTAAGATCTGCCATGCTGGCAAAAATATCTGCGGCCCCTTGATGAAATTCCCCCGAAAGCCCTTGGGCTTTAAAGGTCTCGCTGATTTCTAACATTTCACCAGCAAAGCGCCATGCTTTGGGTGAGGTAACTTTGGCGGTTATATCGCTGCGTTGATTCAATCCCGGCTGCGAGATATCCCACTCCGCCTTGAGCGCTTCACTTATACCGCTGCTCGCTGCAAGAGCATTCACTGCTAGGAGTAATGCGCTAGAACCTTTTGAGTGCGCGGCGTAGGCCACTTTCAATGCAGACGCTGCGACCATCGAGTTGGCGTGGTCTGATGCGGGCAAGGCGATTGCCTGAAGAAAGCCCTGGCTAAACCAGCTAGCCACTCTGGCTGCGTGTTGTCCGGACAAATACAGCCGCGTGGTACCGGCGCTTAACGCGGGTGGGCCGATGATTCCGCCGTCGACATAAGCACCGGCGCCAAATATTTGCGCAATATCTTTCGCGCTGTTCGGCGCTATGGCATTGGCATCCACATAGAGGCCATCAAACGCCGTGGCATAAACCGTCTGAGCTTGCGCAATGGCTGCGTCTGGGGGGCAGACACTGATTATGCCATCGGCCCATACGCTCATCTCGTCTAAGGTCGCAAACGCCTCAAACTGTTTAGCTCTATTGTGGCTATCTGCACTACGACCTTCGCTCACCCAACCAACCTCGTGAGCGCTTGCCAACAAACTTAAACCAATAGATGCGCCCATTGCGCCCGGGTGGAGTATGCCAATACGCATGTTAGCGCCGATAATCTAGCGGTGGCTGACGATCGCCAAGCAGCGCGGAGTATGCAAAATTTTTGCCCTGAGCACGCTTTAACTCTTCTGCCGCCGCGTCAATAGTGGCGGGATTTTGCAGCAAATCTACGGCAGTTTTGGCCAACAGTTTAGTGGCCAAGTGCATGCCTTTATGCCCAATGCTGGTACCACCCGCTGCTACCGCCTGCCAGCTATGGGCCGGTGTACCCGGCACCCAAGTTGCCGTTCTAAAGCCCACCGTGGGCACAAGCCAACTCACATCACCGACATCAGTTGAGCCCATGCCTTGGCGGAATTTATACGGTTGAATTTGTGTTTGTGAACCCAGTGCTTTTCTCGCGTCAGGCATTGACTGTCGGATTTCTTCTGCAAACTTTTGCTCTTGAGGGCTGTAGTTAACACCGCCTAGCTTAAGTAAATTGTCGTAAACCAATCGTGACAACGTATAATTTGGCAACACCGCGTAGTTGCCGTGCATTACTTCAATATCTACCTGCGTATCTGTACCCAAGGCCGCGGCTTTTGCGGCATTTGATACGCGCTCAAACAACTTCACTACCTGCTCTTTTTCTGGATGTCTGACGTAGTAATAAACTTGCGCACGTTCTGGAACAATATTTGGGGCGTCGCCGCCATCGGTAATTACATAATGAATGCGGCTGGTTTGCGGCACGTGTTCGCGCATCAGGTTGACCATATAGTTCATGGCTTCAACGCCATCTAACGCAGAACGTCCTCGATCGGGTGCAGAGGCTGCATGAGCTGCCTGCCCATGAAAGGTAAAGCGTCCAGATTTGTTAGCCGTGCTACTAGAGGGCGAGGCCGAATTGCTGTCACCTGGATGCCAGTGCAACACCACATCTACATCGTCAAATACGCCAGCTCTGGCTAAATAGACTTTTCCAGAACCGCCCTCTTCTGCCGGCGTGCCCACTAGCTTAATAGTGCCCGGCGTACCGGTTTCGTCTAACCATTTAGCTAATGCAACAGCAGCTGTGGTTGATGCTGCGCCAAACAGGTGATGACCGCAGGCATGGCCAGCAGCGTCTTGCTTGGTGATCTGGCGAGTAGCTACCGCGCCTTGATTCAAACCGGGTAGTGCGTCAAATTCAGCCAAAATTGCAATCGTTGGGCCGCCGCTGCCGTAGGTTGCGACAAAGGCGGTGGGAATATCTGCAACGTTCTGCACCACATCAAATTCATGCTCACCTAAGTAGTCCTGCAAAGACTGACTGCTATGGGTCTCCAGATAGCCCATCTCGGCTAGCTGCCAAAGCTCATCTGCAATGGCGACCGATCGCTCGCGCTGGCTTTCAACCAACTCGATGACCCTTTGGGTTTGAGCAGATGAATGCGCTTGTGAACCTGATTGTGCAACAGTCCAGCTGCTGACAAGGGATAACACTACAATTAGCCATCCATGTGTCAAATTAGTCATCTCTTTCTCCAAATAAAGGACGCCAATTGACGTCCAAAAAATTCAGCCGACAGCGGCGTTGCGCCTAGTTACTTGGTCATACATTCAGAGGCAATAGTGCCTATAGCCACCCCACGACTGCCTTGGCGGATGCCGTTGCGATCATGGCCTGGCGTTACATAGGCGAGCGATAGGCCGGTTTCTGGGTCTGCCCACGCGAGCTGCCCACCCGCGCCATTGTGGCCAAAGGCGGAGGGTGAATTTGAGCGACCAAAGCCTCTAAAGCGGCGACTGTCATCGCCACTTATAATCAACCCTAACGCCCTATTTGCTGGCTTTTTAAACATAGCATCAGTGAAGTCTCCAGAACGAATACGACGCGCATCTGTCAATGTAGATTCCTGCCACAACGTTGCTTTGTCATTTCCACCATGTAAAAGCGCCTGATAAAACAGCGCAAGGGCAGAAGCCGTGGCAAAGCCACCACCACCGGGTACACCAACGGCGCGAATATCTGGGCGATTGAAAGCTAAAATGGCGGCCTCTGTCACCTCGGTTTCAGGCGGCACAGGCATGCCCATCTTGCCGTAATCCTCAGCGGTGAGTGGATCACCCACGTAAGCACAATCTAACGCACGGTGGTTTTCGGCTTCAGGCAGACCCACATAAATATCTGCTAAACCTAGTGCTTCAATAATCCGAGTGCGCACAAACTCTCGATAGCCCATGCCACTACGGCGCTCTATAAGCTCCGCAATCACCCACATTGAAGAAGACGCGTGATACTCAAACTGAGAACCCGGAGACCAATTTAGACGCCACCGAGCAAAGCGCGACATACGCGCCTGCATATCATCCCAATCTAATGGCGCAAACGGTGCAGATGGAAACCCTGCTGTGTGAGTAAACAATTGCCCAACCGTCACTTGATCTTTTTCGTTGGCTGCAAACTCAGGAATGATGTCTGCCACCAACTCGTCTTCACCGAGCTTACCTTCCTGCATAAGCAGCCACGCGGCAGAGGAAGTAATTGCTTTAGTGGCAGAAAATATACAGGTTAAGGAATCATCGTTAGCCTGACCAAAAGACGCTGACAAGATAACTTTATTGTCTTTCGCTAAGGCAATTTGCGCTGCCGGCAGCAAGCCTTCCTGCACCTCTTTTGCAGCCCGTGTTAGTAGCTGCTCGACTTTATCTACGGACAGGCCATTAGCTTTTAAAGTGTCTATCTGAGCTTCGTTCATTTGCTTCTCCCGTTTAAGAACGTGCTGCTGCGCGGGTTTGGCCGCACATCGCACTTTAATCTAATCTTTAGAGTTGATTAATAGAATTCACTAATAGAGTTAATTAGTGGGTTTTGTAAACGCCCTTTAGTCTCGCCCCTCACTAGCGCCCCATTAAAGAGCGAATTACGCGAACATTCAATTTGACAATCCTCTGACCGGGATCATTTTTGTAGCGAATCTAAGAAAACGTCACGACTGGGTGCCGAGTTACGATCATTTACTCAAGGTGATTTACTCTAGGCCATTTACTCAAGTACAGGGGTCGCCCTAGAATAGGCCGCTGTATTTTGAATTTTCGGAAATTTTATGCCCATCCTGAACGGACTCACCGGCTCTATTGGAAACACCCCGCTTATAAGAATAGACAGCCTGTCCGAAGAAACGGGTTGCGAAATATTGGGCAAAGCCGAATTCATGAATCCGGGCGGTTCGGTAAAAGATAGGGCTGCGCTGTGGATGATAGAAGCAGCGGAGGCCAGTGGCGCACTGAAGAAAGGCGGCACGGTGGTTGAGGGCACCGCGGGCAACACTGGCATAGGCCTTGCTCACGTCTGTAATAGTCGTGGCTATAAGACCATTATTTATATGCCTGATAATCAGTCTACAGAGAAGGTCAATCTACTCAGAACACTTGGCGCCGAAGTGCGTGTTGTGCCCACTGTTCCCTATGCCAACGAAGACAACTTTCAAAAGCAGGCGGGTAGATTTGCTGCCACACTGGACAACGCCATTTGGGCAAATCAGTTCGACAATACCGCTAATGCTTTGTCCCACTACGAATCCACTGGACCAGAAATTTGGGCGCAGACAGATGGCAAAGTGGATGTTTTCACTTGCGCGGTAGGTACCGGCGGCACGCTGGCAGGCACATCAGCTTATCTGAAAGAACAAAACCCAAATATGCAGATTATTTTAGCCGATCCTATGGGTAGCGCCCTTTATAACTGGGTCAATACAGGCGAAGCCACTATGACTCCTGGGCCTTCAATTACTGAGGGCATCGGCAACTCCCGTATCACCGAGAACTTAAAGCAGGCGGTAATAGACAGCGCGGTACAAGTAACCGATCAAGAAATGGTGGATATGGTTTATAGATTGCTGCGCGAGGACGGTTGGTTCTTTGGTTCAAGCTCGGGCATTAACTTAGGCGCGGCAGTAAAAGCCGCAAAAACTTTGGGTCCCGGTCACACAATTGTCACAATTCTCTGCGACGATGGCGGCAAGTACCAGTCTCGCCTGTATAACGATGAGTTCCTTGCGGAAAAAGGTCTGACAAGCCCACGCTAACCAACATTTAGCCAAATTGGGCAAAAAAGAGAAGAAAAAACGCGCACAAAGCGCACTTTACTTGTTGTTTTTTGTCGGCATCAACAAGGCTCAGACTGAGGTGGTAAAGAGGCCCAAGGCCAAGTATCGTTCGTTTTCAGTACGCCCTATTACATATTTACAGGACATCTCAGTGCCCGGATTAGACCTCAAAAAAGCAGGCCTCAAAGTTACCTTACCAAGACTTAAGGTTTTGGAAGTATTAGAAGGTTCAACGCCCCACCATTTGAGCGCCGAGGACGTCTACAAGCAGCTATTGAGTTCTGATGAAACGGTTGGCCTTGCCACAGTTTATAGAGTGCTCACGCAATTTGAATCTGCTGGCATTGTCGACAAGCATAACTTCGACGACGGTCATTCTGTCTACGAGCTCGCAGCTGAAAGGCACCATGACCACATGGTTGACGTGGACAATGGCCATGTCACAGAGTTTGTAAATGAGCGCATTGAAGCACTGCAACACGAAATTGCCGAAGAACACGGCTATGAATTAGTGCACCATGAATTAGTTTTGTACGTGCGCAAAAAAGAAAAGTCAGACTAATTGCCACACGCATAGGGAGCGTTGTGCTCGGCGTTTTGGTCTTATTTGAGCGTTTTACGCTTAAACGAGCGCACTTGTCTGAATGGGTGTTGGCGAGCGTTAAATGAGCAAGGCTGCCCGGACGGAAAACGCGCTGCCTATTTGTTAATCGTTGCTAATCCTGCCCCTGTAGCAAACTTTCATACATGCGCAAATGCCTGCGAGCGTTAAATTCATCTCCTTCCAACTCATGCAACCGCGACAAATTAAAATGGGCATCGGGAATATCTGGCGCTTTCTTGTAAAAACTTACCGCCCGATCAAGGTCGTCTAGTTCGTCGAACACTGTGCCCAAATTGTAGTTAGCCAGTTCATGAGATGGCGCAATGGCCAGAGCCAGTTCGTAATGGCGCTTGGCGCCGCGTACGTCACCGTCTAGCTGATAGAGGCGACCTAAGTTGACGTGGGCATCGGCATTTTGTGCGTCCAACCGCACTGCTTCGCGGTAGGCATTAGGCGCCTGTTTTGGGTCAACTTCTTCAAGATCTAGGCCTAAATTATACCATTCGTCTGAATCGAGATCTTCCAGGGGCTTACCGCCTCCAGCGCTAGAGCGAGCCAAATGAGCAACATTTTTTGCTAATGCTCGAACAGAAAAATCCATGGTCAGTTGACCGCTTTCCACCTCCCAAGCCTTGTCATCGTCCCGCACAACCACCACGTGACCGTCCGCATAAATGCGCACAGAGCTAAGAGATTTAAACTGCGTTAACTCGGCCTTTAGTTTGGTTAACGCTCTATAGCTGCGACGCACGCCAACTGAGGCATCACGCAAGGCTTTCGCCGTGCGCAGAAAAACCACATCTTGAAAGGAGAAACGAAAATGCTTGCGATCATTACGCATAGGCTTAAGCAGACCTCTACGCACATAGTGGCGTATATGATCTGGGCCAATACTGAGGAGATCGGCTACCTCCTGAGTACTGTAACCACTGGTACCTGGAGATCGATGTGAAGCTGGCAAAGTTAATTTGCTCATAACTAGGCGGTAATGCCCCTACTTTTGCGACTAGGCTGATGGTGTGACTATAGCCTAGGCCCCAAATGCGCTCAACAACCGGGCATCAATCCTGCGACTAAATCCCTACTCGTTGATAAACATACTTAGCTATAAGCCATAAGTCGCGGGCCTCCAGCCCCTTAAATAGGCTAGATAGGGTAGCTGTCTCTTATACACATCTCCGAGCCCACGAGACGGACTCCTATCTCG
>CAJXUL010000080.1 GCA_913060615.1 uncultured Gammaproteobacteria bacterium
CTACACCTCTCTATTCGTCGGCAGCGTCAGATGTGTATAAGAGACAGGTTCTATAACGGCGCCGCCAATCATTTGTTCATCGTCATAAAAGGCGACATATTGCCCTGGCGCGATGGCTCTTTGCGGTTGCTCAAACTTAACCAATAGCTGACCGTTGGCAGCACAGCTTACGACACAACGCTGATCCTCTTGCCGGTAACGTATTCGTGCTTGGCATCTAAGCGGAAACTCAGCTTCGATTAGCCAGTTGGCAGCGTCGGCGTGAAGCCAATTGCCGAGAATGTCGCTTTGCTCCTGACTGATGACCAGAGTATTAGTCTGCGGCTGTTTTGCGCAGACATACCACGGGCGCTCTTTGCGCCCGGCAACGCCGCCAATGTTAATTCCCTGGCGCTGACCTACGGTGTAGTAGTGTAGACCGCGATGTTCACCAATGGACCTGCCTTGCTGATCCTTGATAGGGCCTGGAATATCTTTGATATAGGTGGCAAGGAAGTCTGCAAATCGGCGTTCACCAATGAAACAAATGCCAGTGCTGTCCTTTTTCTTATCATTGGCAAGGCCAAGTTCTGAAGCAATTTCTCGGACCCTGGGTTTTTCCAAGTCGCCGAGTGGAAACAGGCACTTTTCTAACTGCTGTTCTGGCACTGCTTGGAGGAAATAGGTTTGGTCTTTGTTGTTGTCCACGCCTTTGAGGATTTTGAAAGGTTGCTGTGTGTCTAAGCCACCGGTGCGACGAACGTAATGTCCGGTGGCAATGTAGTCAGCTCCAAGGCTAGAGGCGTAGTCTACAAATTGTTGGAACTTGATTTCTCTATTGCACAAGATGTCTGGGTTGGGCGTACGACAACGCTTGTATTCACTCAAAAAGTGCTCAAATACATTGTCCCAGTATTCTGCTGAAAAGTTTGCGGTATGCAGTTTTAGGCCAAGTTTTGTGCAAACCGCACTGGCATCTTCCAAGTCGGTGATTGCCGTGCAGTATTCGCTGCCATCGTCTTCTTCCCAGTTCTTCATGAACAGACCCTCAACCTCATAGCCTTGCTGCATGAGTAAGTGGGCGGCCACTGAAGAATCTACACCACCTGACATACCGAGTATGACTCGCTTGCCTAGTTTTGCTGGTTGTTCTGCAGTTTTATCATTTTGCTTTGGGGACATTTGTCTCGCCAAGTGATGACTTTCGAGGGTGGGCATATTACCTCAGCCAAGCTTTTGGGTCAGGTTTTCTCTGCGGCTAATTGCAATTTAGCTGGCAGTGGGTGCTGCAGGCGATTGCCTGCAAGGAATTTTTTTACTTTAGCGCCTGACCTAGACGCGCCTAGGCTGCATAATGCTCGCCTAATAAAAGGTATTGTGTCATGTCCTTAAGTCATATCAATTCAGCCGGTGAAGCCAATATGGTCGACGTGGGCGATAAACAAGTCACCCAACGCGTGGCTAAAGCCAGCGGCGTTATCAAGATGGCGGCTGCTACATTGACGGCTATCCGTGACAACCAGTTAAAGAAAGGTGAGGTGCTGGCAGTAGCTAGAATTGCCGGTATCCAAGGCGCCAAGCGCTGTTCAGACCTGATCCCTCTGTGTCATCCGCTGGCGCTGTCAAAAGTCAGTGTGGAATTTAGTGAGTTGAGCGACACCGAGTTAGAAGTCATTGCTGAATGCAGGGTGAGTGGTAAAACCGGCGTTGAAATGGAGGCGTTAACGGCTGTCAGTGTGGCATCGCTGACGGTTTACGACATGTGTAAGGCCATTGATAAAGCCATGGTGATAGGGCCCATTTGCCTGCTTGAGAAGCAGGGCGGTAAGAGTGGTGATTGGTCGCGGTCTGTATCTGGGGGCGGGTAGCGATAGATGAGCCAAAACTCAGTAATTAAGTCCGAAGTGCAAGTAGACGTTAAATTTTTTGCCTCGCTGCGCGAGCAGGTGGGCACCGCAGAATTACAAATCAGCGCAAGTAATCTAGAAGCTTTGCTCAATGCCTTAAGAGCGCATCTGTCTGAGCCGGGGTTCGAGCTTTTACTGTCGCCGAATATTCGTCTAGCGGTTAATCAAGATCTTGTAGAAGGCAATTGGCGAGAAGCTTCATTAGTCTTTGCTAGTGGCGATGAAGTGGCTTTTTTGCCGCCGGTCACAGGAGGCTGAGTTGGGTCAGCACATACAAATTCAGCAACATGACTTTAGTGTGGATGAAATTTACACCGCTATGCGCCAAGAATATGGCAGTGAAGTTGGTGCCGTTGCGAGTTTTGTCGGCTTAGTGCGAGATCGCAATGCTGCTGCCGGTGATGGGGGCGATGTACAGACACTGACCCTCGAGCACTACCCTGGCATGACTGAAAAGAGCATTCAAAAAATTCTCGATCATGCTGAAGAGCGCTGGCCGTTGCTTGCCATTCATGTGGTGCACCGTGTGGGGACTATGGCGCCCAGTGAGCAAATTGTTTTGGTAATGGTGGCATCAGCCCATAGGGACGCTGCATTTGCAGGGGCGCAGTATGTTATGGACTGCCTTAAAACCGAGGCTGTTTTTTGGAAGAATGAACAGTCCGATTTAGGTCAAGGTTGGGTGGAATCTACGCATGCCGACAAGATTCGCGCTAAGCAATGGGACAATTAGCAGCGGTAACGTTAGGTGTCTAACGGCTGTGTCATACCGATTTTCCTACGCACTAAAAAGCGTCCTGTGTTGCACATATTCGGTGCGAGGTTTATATTGTGCGGCCTCCGCGCGCGAGTCCGGTGAGTGGGACAGGGCCAGCATGTGACGCTACTCTTTTTATCTCTTCATCGAATCACTCACCGAACTTATTGACGTACTGTTGATTGTTTCAAGCAACGGGAGTCAGGTGCAGGGTTGATTTAGTTCGAATCAAGTCGAATCAATTTCAGTCAATGAAGGGCTGATTTAGATCGAAGTTGAAATTAAGATCACTTAAAGATCGAATACAGAGCAGTTGTGCTCTGTAGCAGTAGCTTTCGCCGGAATTTAGCCTCTTTGACTAGGTTGTTTTGATTAAGTCACTTTGACTAAGTCACTTTGAAATAGGCGCAGAGCAAATAAGAAAAGACAAGCAGGGGAAATTTTATGAGCGACGAACAAAAAATTATTTATACCGAAACCGATGAAGCCCCACGCTTAGCTACCTATTCGTTATTACCCATAATCAAAGCATTCTCAGATGCAGCGGGCATTCAAGTTGAGACACGCGACATATCACTGGCGGGACGAATAATAGCCACATTCCCAGAAATGCTGAGCCCCGAGCAAAGAATCTCCGACGACCTCGCCGAATTGGGTCTACTAACCGGCGACCCAGCCGCAAACATCATCAAATTACCTAATATAAGTGCCTCAAATCCGCAAATCCACGAGGCGGTAAAGGAATTACAGGGTAAGGGTTATAACCTACCTGATTATCCAGAAGAGCCCGCGAATGACGCTGAAAAAGAAATTCAGGCACGCTATGACACAGTCAAAGGTAGCGCGGTAAATCCGGTTTTACGCGAGGGTAATTCAGATCGCCGGGCGGCCCCTGCGGTAAAGGACTACGCAAAAAAGCACCCGCATTCTATGGGTGTTTGGTCAACCTCGTCGAAATCTCATGTTGCACACATGTCTGCTGGCGACTTCTATGGCAGCGAATTGTCTACCAATATGCAGCAAGACGATGCGTTGAAGGTTGAGTTTGTATCGACTTCAGGCGATACCACTGTGCTGGCAAGCAATGTGGCGGTAAGCCAAGGCGAAATAGTAGACGCAGCATTTATGAGCAAGAAAGCGCTCTGCGACTTTTATGCAGAACAAATTGCTGGAACCGAAGACGGCGTATTATTCTCGTTGCACTTAAAAGCGACGATGATGAAGGTCTCCGATCCGATTATTTTTGGTCACGCGGTTAAAGCTTTCTACAAAGACGCGTTTGCCAAGCATGAAAAGCTGTTTGAACAACTGGGTGTTGATGCCAACAACGGTATTGGCGATGCTTACGAGAAAATTAAATCTCTTCCTGCTGACCAGCAGGCGGCCGTTAAAGCGGACTTAGATGCGTGCTTTGCATCTGGCCCTGATATGGCGATGGTAGATTCAGACAGAGGGATATCAAACCTTCACGTACCCAGCGACATTATTGTTGATGCCTCCATGCCAGCGGCTATTCGAGAGTCAGGCAAAATGTGGGCACCAGATGGCGACTTGCGTGACATGAAGGCGGTTATTCCTGACCGCTGCTATGCGACGGTATATGCCGAAACTATCAATGATTGCAGGGTAAATGGTGCCTTTGATCCCACTACCATGGGTTCAACTGCAAATGTCGGGTTAATGGCGCAAAAAGCCGAAGAATATGGCTCGCATAACACCACATTTGAAGCGCCTGGCAATGGTTTGATGCGTACGCTGAACAGAGCAGGAGACGTATTGCACAGCCACAATGTTGAAAGGGGTGATATCTGGCGTCTTTGCAGAGTGAAAGATGCACCAATACAAGATTGGATCAAGCTTGCGGTGAACCGTGGTAGGGCCACCGGCGCCCAGGTGATATTTTGGCTCGATGAAAACCGTGCCCATGACCAACAGTTGATCGCTAAAATTAGTCAATATCTGCCACAGCACGATACTGCAGGTTTAGACATTAAAATTATGGAACCTGCAGCGGCGACCAGACATACGCTTGCAGTGATGCGTGAAGGGCGAGATACAATCTCCGTCACAGGTAATGTTCTCCGCGACTATTTGACTGACCTTTTTCCGATTTTGGAATTGGGTACCAGTGCGAAGATGCTCTCCATTGTGCCGTTGATTGAAGGCGGTGGCCTGTTTGAAACAGGTGCGGGTGGTTCTGCGCCAAAGCACGTCCAGCAATTTGAAAAAGAAGGGCACTTACGCTGGGACAGCCTTGGCGAATTTTTGGCTTTGGGCGCGTCTTTTGAACATCTTGCGCAGATGTTTAACAATAGTGCTGCAAAATTGCTTGGCGATACGCTTAACGAAGCCATCGGCGAGTTTTTGGAAAGCAATAAATCACCGTCGCGTAAAGTGAACGAGTTAGATAATCGCGGTAGTCATTACTACTTAGCGAAATATTGGGCTGAAGCTATGAGTCGTCAGAATGTAGATGGCCCACTTGCTGATAGATTTGCAGTACTGGCGAAAGCTTTGGGTGATAACGAAGACGCTATTAACGAGCAGTTGCTTGCAGCTCAGGGTGAGCCGGTTGATGTAGGCGGCTACTATTCTCCAGACCCCGATAAAGTGGACAAAGCTATGCGTCCTTCGGCAATTCTTAACGCCGCGATCACAGCGCTTTAGTCGTTTTTCAGCTTCTTTAAGAAGTGTCTTTTTTTGAGGCTAAGAGGCTGAAAAACTAAGAGGTGAGGGCTTCCTCATGTCGAGGGGGGCTCTACAGATGACCATCGAGCTAGGCCAGAGTTCCGCTTAGGGGCAAAAGCTAGACATGCGAAGGCACATAAGCCAGAACCCTGGCTCATGTGCCGTGAGATCATCTAATCTAAAAGGTAAGCGCAGTAAGTCGCTTTTCTAATTCTCTAGCTAATTCTCTGTATCAGCAGAATTTCCAGGTTCCTCAACCGACTCTGCTACGTCATTGCTGTCCTTCGATGTTTCCGCTGGCGCTGGATTAGTGCTAACGATGTTAATCGCGTGCAATCCCTTATCGCCTTCTTCTATCTCGAATTCCACCGGTTCGCCGGCTCTCAAAGACTTATAGCCTTCCATTGCAATTGCAGAATAGTGAGCGAAAAGATCTATTTCCCCTTCATCGGGCAAAATAAATCCGTACCCTTTAGCATTGTTAAACCATTTAACAGTTCCACTAGCCATATCTTCCTCCACTTCTGACCCGACTGTCGGCAAAAAGTTGTCAAGAGTCAAGGTATGAAATGGGTAGAAAAATATTTAAATGACCCCACTTATAAGGGGAAGGGCAGGGTGTTTTGCCTGTTAATGTCACAAAACATCGACAACGATTGATTCAAGCTCTTAATTAAGGGGTGTATTGTCGTCAAAATCGTTAGATTTTGGGCCTCAATAAAGTTCGTTATTTACCGTATCTTTGTAAAATAGGGCATTATTGAGTCAGGGTTATTGTGTGAGACCGCGCAGGTAGATTTAGCAATGGATGAACGAATGATTGATGAGAGTGAAATAGAGTTGGTGCACCATAATACCTGGCTGGGAAGCGCTGACGATGACGATGAAGGTGTTGCAGGTGATCGAGACACTGGGCTCGCCACGGCGGAGGCAAAACCTGAACTTAAGCGACCACCCATGTACAAGGTGCTGCTGCTCAACGATGATTACACTCCAATGGAATTTGTCGTGCATATTTTGGAGAACTTTTTCTCCATGAATCGAGAAAAAGCGACACAAATTATGCTGGTAGTGCACAGTGAAGGCAAAGCAGTTGTCGGCATTTACCCGAGAGACATTGCGGAAACGAAATCTGAACAGGTCAACTTGTACGCGCAAGAGAACGACCACCCGCTAATGTCTAGCATTGAGATGACGGACTAACCGAACCAAAAGTAGTGAATATAAATGTTAAGTAAAGAATTAGAACAATCGCTGAATGCAGTAGCTCAACAAGCCAACGCAAAGCGACATGAATTTGTCACTGTCGAGCACCTACTTTTAGCGC
The DNA here is from genome assembly GCA_913060615.1 of uncultured Gammaproteobacteria bacterium. GTDB lineage: Bacteria > Pseudomonadota > Gammaproteobacteria > Pseudomonadales > Azotimanducaceae > UBA4421. Next base: position 6,659 of record CAJXUL010000080.1, read on the forward strand.
TTACTCAGAACGATGGCGCGATAGAGGTTTTGCGTAACGTAGGTGCAGATGTGTCTGCGTTAAAGCAAGAGCTTGAGTCGTATATTGAAGACACCACGCCGGTTCTGTCGCTTGACGATGAAGAACATGGCCCGCAGACCACCCTTGGTTTTCAGCGCGTTGTTTCCCGCGCCCTGTTTCATGTGCAGTCTTCTGGCCGTAAAGAGGTTACCGGCGCCAACGTTTTGGTTGCCCTATATAGTGAGCAAGAGAGTCAAGCGGTCTACATGCTCAAAGCCCAAGGTATTACTCGAATTGATGTGGTGAATTATATTTCTCACGGCATCAGCAAGGTGCCAGAGGAAGATGAGGGCGAATTGGGCGCCGGAGCGCAAGCTGCGGAAGGCGAAGCTGCGGAAGAGAAACCCTCCGCACTGGCGTCTTATGCTACCAACCTAAATGAAGAAGCTAAGGCCGGTAGGGTAGATCCACTGATTGGGCGCGACGAAGAGCTGGAGCGTGTTATCCAGATTCTCTGTCGCAGACGCAAAAATAATCCGTTGTTGGTTGGCGAATCTGGTGTAGGTAAAACGGCCATCGCTGAAGGGTTAGCTAAACGTATTGTCGACGGCAAAGTGCCAGAAGTGGTGAGCGAAAGCGTTATTTTTTCGTTAGATCTAGGCGCGTTAGTCGCCGGTACAAAGTATAGGGGTGATTTTGAGAAGCGCTTTAAGGCTGTGCTGGCTGAGCTAAAGAGCACAGAGCACTCGATCTTATTCATTGATGAGATCCATACTATTATCGGCGCCGGTGCGGCATCTGGTGGCGTGATGGATGCATCTAACTTGCTCAAACCGCTGTTGACCTCTGGGCAAATGCGTTGCATGGGTTCCACCACTTATCAGGAATATCGCGGTATTTTTGACAAAGACCGAGCACTGTCGCGTAGGTTCCAAAAAATAGATGTGCCTGAGCCAGATGTTGATGATACCTATCGGATTTTAAAAGGGCTCAAGTCACGGTTCGAAGAGCACTATAAAATTCGCTATACAGATAAAGCATTGCGTACGGCTTCAGAACTAGCGGCCAAATACATCAATGACCGTTTTATGCCTGATAAAGCCATTGACGTGGTGGATGAAGCTGGCGCCGCCCAACAACTGCTTCCACCAAGTCGCAGAAAGAAGAGTATTGGTGCATCTGATGTCGAACAGGTAGTAGCAAAGATCGCGCGGATACCATCTTCTCAAGTTACCTCTTCAGATAAAGCGTCACTGCGAGACCTTGACGGTAATCTTAAGATGGCTGTGTTTGGTCAGGACGAGGCTATTGACCAACTGGCTACCGCGATTAAGTTATCGCGTGCGGGCCTCAAAAGCGGTGATAAGCCCATTGGTTCATTTCTGTTTGCTGGGCCAACGGGTGTGGGTAAAACCGAAGTCTCTAAGCAATTAGCAAACGCTATGGGCGTTGAACTTCTGCGTTATGACATGTCGGAATACATGGAGCGACACACTGTCTCAAGATTGATTGGCGCACCTCCTGGGTATGTCGGATTTGATCAAGGTGGGTTGTTGACAGAAGCAGTAACCAAACACCCCCACTGCGTGGTGCTGTTGGATGAGGTTGAAAAAGCTCACCCTGAAGTATTTAACTTGTTACTACAAGTTATGGACCACGGTACGTTGACTGACAACAATGGTCGTAAAGCAGATTTTCGCAATGTGGTTTTAATCATGACCACCAACGCGGGTGCTCAGGAAATGAATAGATCCTCTATTGGTTTCTCTGAACAGGATAACTCCACCGACGGTATGGAAGTTATCAAGCGGATGTTCACGCCAGAATTCCGTAATCGTTTAGATGCCATTGTGCAATTCAGCCCTTTGAATATCCAAGTGGTGAAAACTGTTGTGGACAAATTCTTAACCGAGTTGCAGGCGCAGTTAGACGAAAAGAGGGTGACCATAGAGGTTGATGAGGATGCCAGAGATTGGTTAGCCCGTGAGGGTTATGACGAGAAGATGGGTGCCAGACCCATGCAGCGTCTGATTCAAGAAAAGATTAAGCGGCAGTTAGCCGAGGATCTACTTTTTGGAGATCTGACACAAGGCGGTGTGGTAACCGTTGGGGTGGAAGATGGCGAGCTGTCTGTAAAAGTGCTCTCAGCAGCAGAAGTCTAATATTTAAGTCCTTCTTTATGCAGTAAGGCTGCGTAGAGAAGGCTTTTATAACCAGAGGCTTTTTATAACGAGAAGGTTTTTTAATTCGAAGCTTGGCAAGCAGAAGTATTGTTAAAAAGGTCAGCAAAATGCGCCTGCAGAAAAGACGTCTTGAGATAAGACGCTCTGAAAAAAGAAATCTTCGGATAAGCATTCGTTGCAAAGAGCGCTCGTGCAGCAGGCTTAACTCGAATAAAGCTAAGCCCTAAAACCTACATACGGAAGGTAATTCGGCCTTTGCTCAAATCATAGGGCGTAAGCTCTACTTTGACTTTGTCTCCGGTGAGAATTCTGATGTAGTTTTTTCTCATTTTGCCGGAAATATGAGCTGTGACCATGTGGCCGTTTTCAAGCTCAACTCTGAACATGGTATTTGGCAGTGTATCTACTACCGTACCGTCCATTTCAATCTGTTCTTCTTTAGCCATGCGGCCCTATGTCTTAATGTTTGGGCGCGCATTGTGCCGTAACGGCGGCACAAATAGAAGCGGCTAATTTCCTTCTGTGCGCAATTGCCCTTGGTCTGCTAGCTCAAACCTACCCAGTGATCGTTAACAAACAGCTGAGTTGGTCGATAGTTGGTTTTATAGTTCATCTTCACAGACTCCTTTATCCAATAACCAAGGTAAAGAAAGGGGAGTTCGCGCTCTTGGCACAGTTCAATCTGCTTTATTACGCTGAGTACGCCCAAACTGCGCCTGGTTTCAGAAGGTTCAAAGAATGTATAAATAGCCGAAAGCCCGTTTCCCAGTTGGTCTGTTACGCCAACGCTCAACAGGCGCTCACCTTCGTAGATGGAGACAAATATGCTTGAGGACCACTCGCTGAGTAAAAATGAGCGAAATTGATCTTCAGAAGCTGGGTACATATCGCCGTCAGTGTGGCGCTGGTTAATGTAGCGTTCGTATAAGTTGTAATAGCGTTTGCTGAATTGTGCTTCTTCAACTTCTACTCTGAGGTCTTTGTTACGCTTGAGAATCCTGCGTTGGCTACGACTTGGGGAGAAACTTGACGCAGGTACTCTGGTCGGCACACAAGCCGAACAAGACGAACAGTGCGGCCTATACAAATGCCCACCGCTGCGGCGGAAGCCGCTGTCAGAGAGTGTTTGATATAAATCACTAGAGATAATGCGTCGTGGATCTACAAACAGTGTTTGCGCGTCGGCTCTATCTAAGTAAGAGCATGGGTGCGGGGGCGTCAAAAAAAACTCAATGCGCTCGTCATCTGTATCTTCCAAAGAACTCATAATGCGCTCATAGAGCACTTTCCGCAGCGGGTAGCTGCCAAGTGCCTAATCTAGTTTCACTGAGGTTATTTTTCTCAAGCATGGCTAAAAATTTTGTTCGCGGCATGGGTACAACCCCTAAGCTCTCTAAGTGGGGGTTCATCATTTGGCAATCAATCAGGGCAAACCCCCAGCTGTGTAAGATCTCATTTAGTTTAAAAAAAGCCACTTTAGAGGCGTCAGTGGCTTGGGCGAACATAGATTCGCCAAAGAACATGTTGCCAATGGATAAGCCATAAAGGCCGCCAACTAAAACCTCGTCTTGCCACACCTCAATACTATGGGCTAAACCTGCGTGATGCAGTTCACTATATGCCTCTATCATTGCGCACGTTATCCAAGTACCCACATTGTCAGCTCTGATTGCTGCACAAGCGTTAATGACCGAGGCAAAGTTTTGATCAACGGTTATTTGGAATTTGCCACTGCGCAAAGTTTTTTTCAGGCTACGGCTAACCTTCATTTGTCCCGGCTGAATAACGCCGCGTTCGCGTGGACACCACCAATAGATAGGCCCTGTATCGTCGTCAAACCAAGGAAAAACACCCTGGCAGTAAGCTTCGACTAGCCATTGTGGAGTCAGTTCACCGCCAATGGCCAGCAGTCCATCCGGCTCTTCCAAAGCCTCGTCGCCAGGTGGAAACCAGATTGGTGAGGGCGGTAGAAAAGGCAGTTCTGGCAAGTTTGACGCTATGCGGTTTGTAGAAGTGCTAAAAAGGGTTTGGCTTTGCTGTGGCTTGCTATCACTTCGGCAAGCGTACGGCCTTCCTTGTCTACAGCATCTAACTGACCGCCAGCGGCACTATAGACCTTCAGAAAGCGGCCAAAATCCTCAGGTCTCATGCTTCGGTAAGCATGTAAAAGTTTGCTGTAGTCAGCAGGTTCGTCGCCCAATGGACCCTTGTCTAGAAAACTCTTAACTCTGTCATCGTCCCAGACTTCGTCGGTGATTTTTGCTTTATCTACTCGCATTGTCTTCACACTAAATAATTTGAAGCGCAATTATACGGTGAGCGGCGCAGAAGGTCTTGTCTTTTACCCGTCAACCAACATAAGCAAATAAGGCAGCCAATAAAGCCAGTAGGTGTTTTGCCCATTGAGACGGCCCTGAGGCGCCTATTAGCCGCTGGGTGGTATTTGTACCCACATCAGCTAATGCGTACACTTGGCGTAGATTCAACGGAGTCAATCTTTGTCAACTTCAACGCCCAATCGTTCTATTCCTTTTCGTGAGATGATCCTAGTGCTAATTGGCACTTCGGCTTTGTTTTTACTCTTAGCTATCGCCTCCTATTCCCCGGACGACCCGTCTTTTAATTACACGGGCAACAACCAAGAAGTAAGCAATCTTGTCGGTTCTAGCGGTGCCTTTTTTGCGGATATCGTCTTATTCTTATTTGGCTGGATGGCATATCTATTGCCATTAGCATTGGTCTATATCGGCTTGCATTTATTGCTCAGTGGACGGGCGTCAAGCCCGCCATTATTAGTGGTGGTACGTACCATCGGCTGGGTCGGGTTAATGCTATGTGCCTGCATCTTATTGGACGTACACGCACCACTGGCAACGCAATTGCCTTCAGGTTCTGGCGGAGTGTTCGGTTTTCACCTTGCTCAACAAGGAGAGCTGGTGTTTGGCTGGGTAGGTATGACGGTACTTTGTGTGGCGGGCGTTACTATTGGCTTGCAGCTGTCTCTTATACACATCTCCGAGCCCACGAGACGGACTCCTATCTCG
>CAJXUL010000081.1 GCA_913060615.1 uncultured Gammaproteobacteria bacterium
ACGAGATAGGAGTCCGTCTCGTGGGCTCGGAGATGTGTATAAGAGACAGAGTAAACACCGGTGAAAGGTCTTTCGGTACCAGCTCGACGAGCCACCTCAAATTCCTCCGTTGACAACATCTGACGCCACTCTTCGTCTGTCTTAGTCACTTTGTCTTTATTTTCAATATCAGTCACAGGAATCTCCAAAATATTAAACTTTGTTAATGCTAAGCTAAAGCCATCACCTTAGACTAGCCCACATCGGACACTTTTACCGACTGAGCTTAATAGGAAAAGCACATGAGCCGCGTGACTACAGATCAAACATTGGACAACACACCACCGGGCAAACGCCCAATCATCAAGTCAGCTAAGCTTGAAGACGTGTGCTATGACATTCGTGGGCCAATTTTGAAGGCGGCAGATCAACTCGAAGCCGAGGGTAATAATGTTCTAAAACTGAATATCGGCAACCCCGCGCCCTGGGGCTTCAATGCGCCGGAAGAAATTCTACGTGACGTTGTGCGCAATATTCCCAATTCTCAAGGTTACTGCGACTCTAAGGGCCTGTTTTCAGCCCGCAAAGCGGTTATGCAATACTGCCAGCAAGTGCAAATTGACGACGTCGATGTTGAAGACATTTACATTGGCAACGGCGTTTCCGAGCTGGTTGTTATGTCCATGCAAGCCATGGTCAACGATGGCGATGAAATATTGGTGCCTAGCCCAGACTTTCCCTTGTGGAGCGCGGCGGTAAACCTTTGCGGTGGCACACCAGTCCACTACCTATGCGACGAAGAAGATCAATGGCAACCCGACCTAGAAGACATTCGCAGCAAAATAACGCCAAATACCCGCGGCATTGTGGTCATCAACCCGAACAACCCCACTGGCGCTGTTTATCAACGCAAAATGCTCCTGAGCCTAGTAGAAATTGCACGCGCCAATGACTTGGTCGTATTCGCCGATGAGATCTACGACAAAATCCTTTATGACGAAGAAGAGTACATTCCTCTGGCCTCGCTGGCAGATGATTTGTTGTTTCTTACCTTCAGCGGACTCTCCAAATCTTATCGGGTTGCGGGCTTTAGAACGGGCTGGATGGTGGTGAGTGGCGATAAAGGGCGAGCCAAAGATTACATTGATGGCTTAGATATTCTTGCGTCGATGCGCCTTTGCTCCAACGTGCCCACACAGCACGCAATCCAAACTGCGTTGGGCGGCTACCAGAGCATTAGGGAGCTCACACAACCGGGTGGACGCCTTTTTGAACAAAGAAATGTCGCATGGCAGAGGCTTAATGAGATCGATGGCATTTCCTGCGTCAAACCCAAAGGCGCACTTTATCTTTTTCCTAAAATAGATACGGCTAAATTCAATATCGTCGACGACGAAAAATTTGTTCTAGACTTTTTGTTGGCTAAAAAAGTCTTAGTGGTCCAAGGCACGGGATTCAACTGGAAGAAGCCAGATCATTTTAGAGTGGTGTTCTTGCCTCACGTGGAACATTTGCATGAAGCTTTGAACCGGCTGGAAGATTTCCTCGACAGTTATCGGCAATAGGCCAGCAGGCCGATAGGCCGATAGGCCAAGAGAGAGAGAAAGAGAGAAAGGGAGAAAGGGAGAAAGAATGAAAGAATGAAAGAGCCGGCCGCGCAAAGAAGTTAGCCGGTAGAACCAAACCCAAGCGACTTAACTAACTGGGCTATCTGCTCGGTGAAAAATCTCGCGCAACGCGATAAAGCAAAAACTCATCGTAACCAGTGAGTATCGGATAGACTCGGGACAATTCTTCGTCCAAATCAGCGTCACCGGTATCTACTAACAAAGGCCGTCCATCCAAACTAGCAAGTTTAGTCCGCGAAGCCACTATTGTGATGTCATCCGGCCCATTTACCTGCCTTATCAGTTCAGCCGTTATTTGCTGATTGCCACGACCGAACAAAAACCCCTGATTGCGCGTAAAACTCATAACCAGATGCAGCCGCTGCTCATGGCTCAACGCCAATAAATCTGCCGCGGTCTGGTCCTGCAAAATATCGCCCCCGGGCAACAGTACATCGCAGCCAAGTAATGTGCCTTCAATGCCAAATGCTTGTTTGATAGACAAGCATGTGCTGCCCGGGCCAAAGATGTAGGCTCGCTTTTGTTCAGCACCAAATTCATCCAAAATGTAATTAGTGATTTCAGCTACCACCAAAGACTCGTCTTCCATGCCACCGACTTTCATTTGCTGAACAAAGCCGGTAGATTCAGGTACCCAAAGATCGCCAAAATGCTGAGTGCCAACCGCTTGCGGCGCCTGTGAAAAATCTTCGTTTTTGGATTTGTTGATCGGCACATAATCACGCACTTCACGCGCCATGCGCCCAACCAAACCACCAACTGCAAGCGCGGCTACCACTTCAGCGGCAGCCGCAGGGCTAATAGCAAACACACCACTGTGCATTTTTACGCCGGAGGGTAGACCCAAAACAGTCGTCTCTGCGTTAACGCCCAGAAGCACATCGCGCGCAGTGCCATCACCTCCTGCGAAAACCAGTAAATCAATGCCTTCAGCGCTAAGTGTGCTTGCTGCAACTTGGCTGTCGTGGCCTGAACTAGGCCCCTCACTGCGCCCAAGTACCTGAGCATCAAGACCCGACTGCGCAAGCGCGGTAGCGCCCATTTCCTCTGCCCACGTAAACCATTGAATCCGTTCTATCTGAGACCCAAGCAAGGTTTGCAATTGCTGTAAAAATACTTGCGTGCGCAGAGCCGCTTGAGGTTGCCCGAAGCGCTGCTTTGCCAAAGCTTGAAGCTCCTGGCCATCGCTGCCTTTCAGTCCAACTGCGCCACCTATACCTGCCAGAGGATTGAGTAACAGACCTATTCTTAATGAAGAATGTGTCACAGGCTAACCGCTCACAACTTTTTCAACTTGCTCAGCAATGGCAAGCGATGCGGTTAAACCCGGGGACTCAATCCCTAGTAGGTTAATGCGCCCAGCAATACCATGTTGGACAGGGGTATGCAGCATGAAATCTGCTGCGGCAATACCGGGGCCAGATATTTTGGGGCGAATGCCGGTGTAACTAGGGTGCAGCCGTTCAGGATCCAAATTTGGAAAGTAGGCCTGAATAGCAGCTACAAAATCCTGTTTGTGAGATTCGTCAAAACTATAATCCACATCATCAATCCAGCGTACGTCGGGACCAAATTTCACTTGCCCAGCAAGGTCTAAAGTCACATGTACACCCAACCCGCCTGCCTCAGCGGTGGGATAAACCAAACGAGAAAAAGGTTGGGCGCCGGAGTAAGAATAATAGTGACCCTTGGCATAAAAGGCCGTTGGCCCGCCTGGTGTATCGCTGGCAAGTTCTGGCGCCCATAGCCCAGCGCAATTGATTACCCATTGCCCAGCAATATCTAACTCAGCGGTGCGCACAATGCTTTTTTGCCCCTCAAGGCGTTGGCCCGAGTCAATACTCAGCACTTTAGTGTTGAGCGCCACCATCCCGCCGTGTTTTTCGATAATCCCCTGCAAACTCAGCATATAGGCATGCGAATCCACTATGCCGGTTGACGGTGAAACCACACCACCTACCCCAACCACTTCGGGTTCCAGTTCACTCAGTTCATCCTGGGAAATCCAATAAAGGTCATCAACGCCGTTGCGCCGAGCTTGAGCTTGGTAGCCAGCCACAATGTCGCGTTGAGACTCATGCGCAGCCACAATAACCTTGCCGCACTGCTTGTGCGGTACCGCAAACTGTTGGCAGTGCGCATAGAGCATTTCGCGGCCACGCACACAAAGCGCGGCTTTAAGACTATTTTCTGGATAGTAAATCCCAGCATGAATAACTTCTGAATTACGCGAACTAGTTTCACTGCCAATTAAATCATGCTGTTCCAGCACTATCACTTCTCGACCTGACTCAGCCAGCCGAGCCGCCACTGCAAGACCAATGGCGCCAGCACCAACAATGATACAGTCCACACTATCCATGAGTAGATAAGCCTTGTTTAAGCCCAGTAAGGGCTTGGCGAAATTGCTTAGCGCGCTTGCCCGCAGGCACGGTCAACCAGCGCACGGTTTTGGCTCTGTATCCTGCAATAGCGCATGCAAAGGCAGAGACATCACAATTTAGGTTATCTGCGCTAGGGTTGAAGGCTACATTCGCAGCTTGCGCAAAAACAGATTCTAGAGATTGAGTACGCAGCTCTGCGGTCAAAAAAAGTGCCTGCTCTTTATCACTGCGGGGCGCAGCTATATAGGTGTAGGCAAAGTCCATACTTTGGCGTCGGCGCTCACCTGCAATGCACCAATGGGCTGCTTCATGCAGGGCAGACGCTGGAAAATCTTCACGAAAAATGAGCTCGGCGGGTTTAGCAAAAGTTGCAGGCACATATAGCGGCTCATGTGCACCACCGCGCATCTCTACCCCATAGTGCTGAGCAAAACATTGGTTAAATACCGTAACAATTTGAGCAGCAGTAGGCTCTGTTGCAGCAAAAGTTTTTGCTCTGCGCATACGGCTCATAGGCAATAAACCAATAAAGAAGTCTTCAGCACCCTAAGCAGCCTTCTTCTGAAGAAGGTAAGAAAAAACAATTTGCCCCGAAGCGTCCACTGCTTGCTCGCAGGTTAGCAGCGAATGGCCCATAAACTGACAAAAATGCTGGAAGTCACGCTCAGTGGTCGGATCTGTCGCAGTAATACGCAACACCGCACTGGCGGCCAATTTACGCACGGCATTACGCACCAACATCAATGGTTCTGGGCATACTAAACCAGTTGTATCCAACACTTCGTCAAATTCCAAAACATCTCCAGCACAAGCAGCATAAATGGCGCAAATAGCGCAAAAAAAAGGCCAAAGCTACCACTAAGCCTTCGGCGGCCCATGGTAAGCGAGATGCGCTTCAAATTACAGTAAGGTCAATAATTGTATTGTTTGCACCGACCATCCTATCGGCCCTTGACAGCCCCAATAGGCCATCACACACTCGGCCAAACATTTTAGGTGGACAGCGCAAAAACTTGAGCGCAGATCTCCAATGCCGATACATTCTAAAGCACTTTTTGAGGTATCTTTTGAGAGTTGTTTTTACGGGTCTTTTTAGGGGTCTTTTTACAGGTAAGAGAAGCAAAATTTACTTAATGACTGCTACTACAAATTGAGAACAATAATGTCGAATTTCGGTAGAACGAAAGCTAACAATAAGCTCTGCAAGTCTGCGACAAATCGCCTCCAGTCTGGATCATTTATTTATGCCGCCCACCCACAACCGAAGTTACACGCGCTCATCTTGAGGTCATTGGGCTGGTTAGCAATTGTTGCTCTATGTTCGGCGGCGTTTAGCATACAAGCAGCCCAACTGGTCGAAAGCCTAGAAAGTCAAAGCCCCTACCCTTTTCTGGAAGCTCAGATCAGCCAATCTGAAATAAACGAGGCCAGCATAGCTCTCAAAGAAATTATTCTCGATATTGAAGCGAGCCGAGGCCGTTATGCTCCCGAACTTATCCAGCCTCTGAGTATTCTTGGCAAAGCACAGACGGCTACTCAAGACTTTATGCAAGCAGTTGAAACCTTTGACCGTGCCATTCATCTCACGCGGATAAATTTTGGGTTATTCGATGCCAATCAAGTCGCCCTAGTGTACCTACAAGCTGATGCCTATATGGCCATGGGCGATTTCCGCAATGCTCAGCAGCGCGAAGAATATGCCTTTCAAGTGCTTTCAAATGGAACCACCAGAAAAAAATTGCTCGCTGGCATGCTGCGTTTGGGCGATTTTTATCTGGAAACCTATAACTTTTTGGCTGCGCGCACCATATTCCGACAGGGTTATGACGTATTACAAAACAATGGCTTCAGCGAGTCTGATTCTGCCATTCCTTTTCTTAAAGGCACCGCTAGTTCTTATAGAATGGAGCGCTTTCCACCCTTGTATTCACAGGACCGCCGCATAGAAGAATTGGGTCGAAAACCCGAGAACACCCGCACCCTGGACTACAGTAATGAATATCTCACAATCAACAATTTCCCTGCCGGTGAACGTGCGCTGCAAAAAATCGTCAAAATACGCCAAAGCGCACTGAGCTTTAGAAACGAGAACCCAGACCCAGAAGTTGTCCAAAATGATCAGGCGCTGGTAAATCTGGCACTACTAGACCTAGGTGACTGGCACCTGCTATTTAGCAGCCAGAAAAAAGCACAGACCTTGTATGAGGAAATTCATCGCCAGCAGGCCGAATTCCCAGCCGAGCTAAAAATCGACTTAGACAACCCACACTTACTCTACTTTCCAGCACCACAAAATCTCAAACCGCCCCCTGTCCAAGATCGCCTTGATCCGGAAACTGGCAGCATTACGCTAGAGTTTTCTATCTATGAAAATGGCAGAATCCGCAGCCTAGAAACTATCGCCTTTGAACCAAATGACGCCATTGAATTCCAGGCACGCCGCAGCATGCGACAAGCGGTTTATCGACCAGCAATGATTGAGGGTGAAGCCACCATTACACCGGCCCATAAGTATATTCATACTTATCAGTACTTTCCCAGCCGCAAGGCACAAGCCCAAGAGCAGCGCGAGCTAGAGCAAAAAGGGTTAGACGAACAAGAACTAGAACTAGAACTAGAACTAAAAAAACAAGCGGATCAACAAAAAAATAATGACAACGCCAACAAAAGCCATGAAGCAAATGCTGCTTAGAAGATTATCGAAGCATTTTGATCAAGCAAATTCTTAAAAAAGGTAAGCCAAGGATGCCGCACCAACACATTATCTCGGCCATTAACACGGCCCGCACAAATGCTGGCCGTTTAGGATTAGTCATAGCCTGCCTGGGATTTATTCAAGCCTGCGCGCCTATCACACAATTGCCGCAGAACTTACCTCGTCCCAATACCCCCTCACAGCAAAGCCCATCAAGCCCTTCTTCTAGTTTACCGACACCACCTTCACCATCAGGTCCGCCCTCTGCACCCGCGCCCCAAGGGTTACCGTCGCCACCAGGACTACCTTCGCCTCCAAGTTTGCCATCACCTCCCGGAGAGCCTGGATCGCCAGGAGAACCCTCGGACAACTCGCAACCGCCAGGCACTGAATCCTCAGAAGATGACACCTCAAGCCCCGGCGGAGAACCCGGCTGGTTAGAAGACCTAGAAGGTGGGCCAGCAGATGACTGGCAAACAAGTAACGATGACAGCACTGGTGATGCCGGCGGCGGTGAAAACACAGCTAGCGGCGATTCTGCTGATGATGGCTCTGGTAGCAGCAAATCTGCCGCTGAAGAAGAACTCGAAGGCGCATTAGAAGATTTCGACGGCGAAATTCTCGCTGAACGAGGTGCATTGAAAAAGTCCGCAGACAATACTCCGACACCCGCTGGAGCCCGTGGACCGGGCTTACCTCAGGGCAATGAACAAAGTGGCGCAGAGGGTAGCGACGCAAATACTGACTCTCGCAGTCAACAATCAAGAGCGCGCATTCCAAATCGCCCACCGCCACCGCGCAGGGGCAGTGAGCCTCTGCCTGTTGATATACCAGATGCCAAAGATGACGACATTATCGCAAGACAACTGCGCGAAGCGGCGCTGCAGGAGAGCGACCCAGAGCTAAAAGAAAAACTCTGGGCAGAATATCAACGCTACAAAAACGGCTAACGCTGACTAATTAAAACAGTTTTTTAAAAAATGCATATTAAGGAATGAATATTACTCAACGCCAGCGCACCAGTGCCAACGTTTCTGCTCTCCCAAGACGCCACCTTAGGCTAGGGTACTATCTTAGGCAAAAGCACTTTGCACTATGCGCAATTATTGGACTTTTGCTGAGCGGCTGTAGTACCCAAGTTGTACGCGTAATTGATAACACTCCACCTGAGCAAATCGCATTTGAGCAAAGTGAAAGCCAGCTCTTAGACATTGGTATTGCAATATTCGACCCTAACGTGCCGGAAGATTACGACGATCGCATAGAGCAAGTTATTTTACCTGAAATACGCCAAGCGGAATCCCAGTACATGCCCTACCTGGCAAAAAATCTTTTACAGTCAACGGGTAACTGGGGTGCAGTCAGAGTCGTACCTCGCCCTAGTGACGCTGTAGATCTAACGGTTACAGGAAAGATCATTGCCTCCACCGGAGAAGAACTCATTTTATCTATGACCGTAGTCGACGCTACCGGCAAACAATGGTTCACCAAAGAATATATGACTCTAGCGAGCAAATACGGTTATGAGGCCAATAAGTCCCGCGACTCAGACCCATTTCAAGGCATATACAAAGACTTCGCCAATGACTTACTACACTACAGACAGGGGCTGTCGAAAAAAGAGATCGAAAACATTCGCGCAACAGCAGAACTCAAATTTGCCAAAGCGTTTTCCCCAGATGCCTTCGGTCAACATATTGCAATAGATGAGAATGGCGAATATCGGGTCGATCGTTTGCCCGCCGAAAACGACCCCCAGCTAGCAAGGGTGCGCCAAGTACGCGAGCGCGAGTACTTGTTCATCGATACGCTAGACGAGTACTACGCCAACTTTCACCGGCAAGTTTATCCCGTGTACAACAATTGGCGCAAAGCAACTTATAACGACGCCATCGAATATAAAGAACTCAGAGCTAAGTCTAAGCAGAAAATAATTGGCGGCACCGCAGCCATTTTGGCCAGCGTGGGCGGCATCTACGCCAGTGACAACGGCTACGTAGATGCAAGTGGGGTAGCCGGTGTTGGCGCCGGTGCTACGCTAATCATTAGCGGTATTCGAACGCGCCAAGAAGCGGCACAATTTGCCGACAAGCTCCGCGAAGTTGGCAGCGCCGCCGAGGCAGAACTGGTGCCAACCACCATCGATCTAGAAAACCAAACAGTACGACTAAGCGGCAGCGTGGATGAGCAATACGAGCAGCTCAGAGGCATCCTCAAACGCCTTTACCTAGAAGACCTTAATCTTGAACAAAGCACTGGCCTTACAGAAGGCACTAGCGTTCAACAAGATAGTCACACTGGCGAACCAAGTGTCAGCCCAAGCAACCTAGAAAGCGCGGATATATCTAAGTGAGTTTGCATTGAGCATTACCCCAAGATCACCAATAACACCGACAGTCCCGCCCCTGTCCCAAGACAACAAGGCGAGTACTAAAGGCATTCAGCTTTCCCTTGAGCAACCGGCTGTAAAAATTGTCGCTATAAGCCTTGTTGTTTTGACCTCTCTAGTGATCTTAATTTTATGGTTCGGTAGTTTATTTGAACCCCAAGTTCAAATAAACGTAAACACAGGCCAAGAGACAGCAGGGGTCAACGGTGACAATGCGTTGGTGCAGTCTGTTAAAGCACCATTCAGTTCTTTATCGCTGAGCCAAGCTAAAGAGGCCGCACAAACTGAACTAGGCAGATTTGTAGAACTGCAAATCCGGTTAGAAGACGAATTCAATGTACAAGCCTGGGGTAAACAAAACATTGTCGCCGCCAAAGATCAGGCCTTAATCGGCGATAACTATTTTATTCAAGAAAACTTCGAACAAGCCATTGATGCCTACGAAAACGCAGCCAACCAACTAGCCAAACTACTCAGCGGCGCGAAAATAAAATTTTTGAAGCATATGCAGTCAGCCGCTGAACATGTCTTGGATTTAGACAAGCAAGCAGCTGAACTAGAACTAGCCGCGGCAAAAATCATCAAACCTCAGGACTCAGAACTACTTACTTTGATCCAGCGCACGGCACAACTGCCTCAGATCAAAGACCTACTCCTACAAGCGCGCAACTTAGAACTCACAGAAAAATATACTCAAGCATTGAGTGTTTACGCAAACGTTAAGCAACTTGATGCACAAATACCCGGTCTAGAACAAAATATTGCGCGTACCCAAAAGGCTCGAGAAAAACAAACTATCCGCAAGTTACTCGGACAAGGTTTCAAATATTTAGAGCAGAAAGACTTCGACAAAGCACGAAATACGTTTAACAAGGCCTTGGAAACTGACGCCACAAACGTAATTACCCTTGCTGGCCTAGAGCAAGTCAGTCAGCGCCACGATGTAGCTATCATCCTCAACAACGAGCGAATTGCAAAAGAACACATAGCTAACGAGCAGTGGTTGGAAGCCATAGCAGCTTACGAAGCTATTTTGACGATGGATGACAATATACAGTTAGCCAAGAACGGCAAACAACTGGCCCAGGCCCATGCGCGAGCAGAAAAAGTACTCACTCGTATCAGTACTGAGCCAAAAAAACTTTCCAACGCCAATCTTTTTGCCCAAGCGAATAAACTGCTAAAAGAAGCCCAAACCCTCCAATATAAGGGCCCACGCCTAAACCAACTCATAGAATCAGTCGGCCAAACCTTGGCCCTGTATCGAGACCCAGTATTAGTCACTTTATTGTCTGACAATTTCACCGATGTTGTTTTATCAAATATTGGCAAGCTGGGTGTATTCCAAAGCAAAGTCCTGTCGCTCAGGCCCGGTGAATATACGATCAGAGGCAGCGCAAGCGGCTGCAGAGACATTTTTCTCACAGTGACGGTACTGCCCGGCATTGAACCTATTGAAGTGCTCTGTAGGGAAACGATTCGCTGATATGAACCAACTAGACCCACAACGCTCGCCGATACAAGCAACCCAGTTTGCCCCAAGCTCAGGACAAACCGCTGTCGCCAAAGTTGGTTGGTTACAAATCACTGCTGGCATCGCGGCAATATTTGCGGTTTTGACACTGGGCTATTTATTTACTTCAAAAAGCGTTCAGTTGGTCATAGACCCTCTACCCACATCAATCAGTATCAGTGGTGGCATCGCCCTGAATCTAGGCGAGGTCTACCTTTTACGCGAGGGCGAATACACGTTAACCGCCCAAACCCCCTTGCACGAAGAACTGAAAACTAAATTTAATGTGGGAGGAGAAAAAAACCAGCGCCTAAGTTTTGCTTTTACTCCCCTGCCTGGGTTTCTCAACTTAGACCTCGAACCAGCCCATGCCAAGATTGCCATTGACGGTAAAGTAATCGCCGACCCAAGCCAGCCAATCAAGTTAAGCCCCGGCGAGCACATTATTGCAGCCTCGGACCCACGCTATCTGAACAGTCAACAAAGCATCAATATTGTTGGTAAAAAGCAGACGCAAAAACTCAGCATCAGCCTTAAACCCGGTTGGGCAGATATCAGGGTGACCAGCTCACCAATAGGCGCTGAGATCTACTTAGACGACGAAAACACCGGTCTGACGACCCCGGCAACCGTCCCAGCCTTGGCCGGTGAACGTGGCATTAACGTGCGCAAGTTCGGCTATAAAGCTTTTAGCCAACGCTTATTCGCCCAGGCCGGCCAACCCCAGACCTTGGAGTTGTTCCAACTAACTCAGGCAGACGCTCAGGTCAATCTCACCTCGAAGCCATCCGGCGCAGCAGCAATAGTTAACGGCGAATTTGTCGGCCAAACGCCCATACAAATTGATTTGAAATCTAATTCGAGCCAGCGCATTGGGCTCATTTATTCAGGCCATGCTCGGGCGAATAGAACTTTGCGGATGGACAAAGGCGAAGTGCGGAAACTCCACGTAGATTTAAAACTACTCAAAGGCACTGTTGCCATTGAAACCCAACCAAAAAACGCCAAGGTCAGCATCAACGGCAAGATCATCGGCAGCGGCGATCAAAATGTACAGCTACCACTTGAAGCGCAAACCATCACACTCTCACTAGACGGCTACGCAGGTTTTGAAACCGTTATAAATCCTAAGGCAGGCATTATCCAGTCGCTAAAAGTAAAACTACTGACATTGGAAGAGGCGCGCATCGCGGCGCTCAAACCCATTCAAGTAACTTCCCAAAACCAGCGACTACGTTTGTTTAGTGCAGATTCAGTAGACCTAGGCGC
>CAJXUL010000082.1 GCA_913060615.1 uncultured Gammaproteobacteria bacterium
ACCAAACTCTACAGGCCAAGTAGGCACAGTCCAGCCTTTCTCAGCCATCGCAGCTAACCATAGATGCGCGTCAGGGTTAGTACTGTGGCGTTTATTACCGCCATTAACTTCCTCGCCTTCGACCATACGCACGCGCATAGAGGCAGGACAGTTGATGTCTAACCACTCGCGAGTATCTGCGCGAAAAGCCTGCAAATTACGTGATTCCAATTCATCCACCCTCAAACAGCTATTCCTGTGCGAGCACCATAACAAATACCCAACGGATATTGGAATCGAGCACGCACGTGCGAGGAGTATGAACCCCCTTAACCACGCCGATACAGTGCCGATACAGTGCCGATACTGTTCGGATAATGTGCTGATACTGCGCAAACTATGGTGCAGGGCTTCCATATAGCGCACACTTGCGCCATGGCAATACATTGGTACCCAGGTCACATGCACAAAGCGATTCGCGAGATGAATAAAATCTTAGCGGACGTTGACCTTGTCATTGAATTGCTGGATGCGCGCTTACCTTCTAGCAGCCAGAATCCTGTCATTGAAAAGCTTCGGCAGAACAAGCCCAGCATTAAAATTTTGAGCAAATCTGACTTGGCAGACCCTGCTACCACCTCGCTCTGGCAGGCACACTTTGAGCAAGATGCCTCGGTCAAAACCCTGACAACAACCCTTGATCAACAAAACAAGGCACAAAAGATCATTCGCTTGTGCCAAACGCTAGTACCCTCTAAGGCGAAAGCTAACCTGCATATGCTGGTGATGATCGCGGGTATTCCAAACGTGGGTAAATCTACCTTGGTCAATGCAGTTTCGGGGCGCAAGGCCGCTAAAACTGGGAACGAACCTGCCATTACAAAAGGTCAACAACGGATCAAGTTGACGGAAGGCATTATTCTGCTGGATACCCCGGGGATACTGTGGCCAAAGATTGAAAACGAAAACAGCGGTTATCGGTTGGCGGCTTCTGGCGCCATTAAAGACACTGCGATGGGTATTGAAGAGGTTGCCTTTTACTTGGCCGAATATTTGATTAAACATTACCCAGCGGCATTGAAAGAGCGCTATGACCTGCCCTCGATACCAGATGCGGAATTTGAATTCATGGAAATGATGGGCGCTCGACGAGGCTGTATCAGTGCTGGGGGGCGAATCGATCTAGAAAAAGCTTCGGCGATTCTAGTGAATGAATTTCGTGCAGGAATGCTAGGGCCAATCACATTAGAGACCCCAGACATGATCCTCAAAGAGGACGTGATTATTGAGCAGCAAAAACAGTTCAAAGCGGCACGCGATGAAGAGAGAAAGCGCAAGTTTCGATCTGGCCGCAGAGATAACCAAGCCTTCTAATCTAGGCGGCATGTTGCCGCCAGCCTGATAGCGAAAACGGACTGATCTTTTTCTATCTCTACAATGCCCTCTCTGCACTGCCCTCACCAAACCACTACACACCCGTACAGTGGTTAAGAAACTTCTTCAAATCGGTTTTCGGCACGGTTTTTGACCACATTATCTGCTGTAAATACTCGCCCACTCATCACCACGTAAACGCCGGCGGGGAGGGATTGAATGGCACCCACTGCACAGCCAATATTGAAAACGGCGTCATTGTTAGCAAAGGCCGCCGGTTGCAGGGACCCTGTTAGCACAATAGTTTTGCCCCGAATGGCCGCTAACTTTGCAGCAGTATCGACCATGCCATCAGTGCCATGAGTGATCAAAACATGAGAAGACTCAGCAGCGCTGACCCGGGCATAAATAGTCGCCCGATCCTCATCAGTCATATCCAAGCTATCCACTCTCATTAACTGGTTAACTGTGAACTCGAACGTGACGCCCATTGACTCAAGTAAAGCCCCAACAATAGGCTCACCTACTTCAAACTCACTTTTCTCATCAAAGTAAATTTTGTCTATGGTGCCACCGGTGGTAAATACTTCTAGCTGCATAAAAATGTTGTCACTCAAGTTTTTATTCGCAAATTCCTAAAACAAACTACTTCAATAACTTACACCGCAGCATTTGAGCTATCAGTATTATTGCGCAGTATCGTCGCCGTAATATTCTGCTTTAAAGCGTGCAATAAATGGCAGTAAGTTTTGCGTTTGCTCAAGCATAGTTTTCATTGGGCTGATGAATTCCACAGCGTAGATGTTGGCCAACACGGAATAAACCGTGGCATCAGTTAAGCTAGGACGATCTCCAAAAAAGTAGCTTTTCGCCGCCAAGAAATCTGACAGCGCTGAGATGTCCCGCTGAGCAATAGCACAAATTTCAGCCTGTGAATGCAGCCCCATGCCATGCCCCGCAAGCTGCTTCTTCACCGAGCGCCGAGCATAGGGGGCTAGCATGGCGCGCACGGGCTGCGGTATATCGCCTAGCACAGAATCTTTCAGCGTCGCCCAGTTTTCAGGTCGGCACCAACGATCGTAAACCATAGCCCAATAGAGGTTTTCCTCAACCAAGCGTTCTATCGCAACTGCAATGCCACGCTCCGCACTACTCAAATGATCGTCAGGGTTAACTTGATAGACTTCCTTTAAGCGCTCAATAATCAGAGAGGAGTCGCCCATAATCTCACCTTCTATCTCAACCCATGGCGCCTTATTCTTTGGCCCGCCAAACGGTGTTGATGCGATGATAGATTGATGAGGAATATCGGCTATGCGCAGAAACGCATCAAGCTTAAGACAAAATGGACTAACACTCTTCAGTCCCCACCGGCCCGGCAAATGAAAAACCTTTAAATCCGACATAAAACCCATACCCCATTTTCAAGAAAATTTTAGTTAACCAATAGACTGGAGCAAGGCACACCTTGCAAACTTGTTTAACTAGACACTTCTGCTTTGGTCAAATACTGCTTTGTTTGTAACTCATAACGGCACCTATATTCTTTGTCAATGGGTGAACTCTTTAGCTATGGAACTTCCATTTACCGACCTTCTGTGTGTGGATCCATTACTTATAGACTTTTTTCTCCACTACTCAGTCACTCGCTTGAGTTTTAAATATCCAACCCACCTGCTGGCCGTCAACATGATATGCCTCATAGTTCGATAATGTAAAACCTGCCGCATCAGCAGACTGACACAACCCCTGCATCTGCCCGGCATTCCGCGCTGCTTGCTGCATTGCATTGAGCCGCAGCGTATACGCCCGCACTTCTTCAGCAAGATGACGTACACGAGCAGAAAGCTCAATGGCGGGCACCTGACCCACAGCCGCTATGAATACTTTCGCCTCACGACAGAGTTCAAAAACCAAGTCGTCAGCGGGCAGCTGTTTGAATTTACGACTAATAAGATCCACTTTTGCGGAGATGCGTTTTTGTATTTTTGCTACACGGGGTGCAGAAGCACTGGTCGCAGCTTTGGCCAACTCTTCCAATAATGGAATGATTTGCCCACTCTCTAGCATTAGCCGCGCCCGGCGTTGTCGCTGGGTGGTTGCTTCGTGGACGACCCCTTCACTGGCATGAATTAGAAAGCGGGCTTTCCCGCCTGGTTTCAAAACACGTCGAAGTTCCATTAATGCCGACGATTCTTCTGCATATTCAAAGCCAAATTGAGAACTGGCGAAGTCAAATTCTGCATCAGCAAAAGGCAACTGAGCCAAGTCGGTTGATCCAACGAATGCTACAAGCTGCAAAAGTTCCGCATCTACACCCGCTAGGTCTGCAGGACTGATATCGGCGAAATCTACACCAACAATTGCAATATCACGGTGTGAATCTCTAGCCACGCCAGCGGCTATCCAGGCAAGCGCACCATTGCCTGTAGCTAGGTCAATGATCTTAGCGCCGGTTGCGGCCTCACTAAAAAAGGCTCGCCAATCGCTTTCTACAGAAAAGGCCTCGTCTGCAAAAAAACAGGTGTTTTGAAAGCCGGAGCGCCAATAACGGGTCCAAGACAAAGCCTTTGCTGAGGGTCGGTGAGTATTCTTATTCATTTCAGTACGCTGCCAATAGTAACGGTGATTATAGTTATTTTTAAGCAAAAAAAAGCCGCGCAAAGCGCGGCTTTTCTAGAGCAAGGCTGCTTAGAACTCAGCCTTTACACCGATGTAGTAATAACGACCAATAGTGTCGAAAGTACGAACGTCAGTATTGTCATTGAAACCGTCTACCGAAAGAGGAGGCTCTTCATTAAACAGATTATCAATACCCGCATAGACAAGCTTGCCTTCTGAGAAGTCATAGCTGCCATAAACGTCGACATATGCCGCACTGTCTACAGTACGTACAAAGTCACCAAGATTAGTAACAGCATACGCACTTGCAGAGTTAACACAGGTAAGACCTACATTTCCGCCTGCTTGAGAAGTAGCGCCAGTGGCATCTACACAGCTGCCAGCCAGATCTTGACCAAACTCTGTTACTTCGTCGATGAAGCGATAATCTACCTGAGCGTTCCAAGGCCCAAAGGCATAGGTTGCAGACAGAATGTAACGCCATTCAGCAAAGTGACCATCTTCGTCATCACGGAAGAATCCATCATGTGGCGTAACTACACCGTTTGCTTGAGTCTTATCGTACTCCAGCAACATGGTTGCTTCCCAACGAACACCGAACATACCAATTTCAGTTTCGATTCCTTGCCATTCAGCAAGCAAGTCGATACCAGCGGTCTCGATCGCACCAACATTAGATGTGCCGTTGTCGATTAACAATGGCGCACCTTCGTTTTGGCCTGCACCAAAGCGTGTGATCTTGTCACAGAAATCGCCAGTTGCAGCACACTGGGAAAGAATTACGGACGCACCAATTGACGAGATAGGATCTGTCACTTCGATGTCGTAGTAATCGATAGAGAAAGCAACACCTTCAAATGCACTAGGCTGATATACCAAGCCCATTGTGAATGTATCTGCTTCTTCAGGTTGTACCAACAATGAACCACCAACCTTCGTACGCACCTGCGTAGAGATTTGGGTGAAACCTGCGGCAGGCACGCCATCAGCAATACAGCTTGCTGTTGGATTGGCTGCACATGGATCGCTTACTGCTGGGAAACTGATACCGGAACCGCCGTAGAGGTCTCCTACGGTTGGTGCCCGGAACGAGGTTGATGCACTACCACGAATCAATAGATCGTCTATTGGTCTGTACTGCACGCCTGCTTTCCAGTTTGAAGTACTACCAAACGAGTCGTAATCTGAATAACGGTAACCCAAATCTACTTCTAGCGTTTCAATTAGTGGCAAACGTGTTTCTAGATAGAATTCATCAACTTCATAGCCACCAAGAGTCGCGTTAGTAGGTGTTCCTGTTACCGCGCCTGTTTCGGCGAGTTCTGATACTAAAGCGTCCGGAGTGAACTGACCCCGTTCTTCACGGTGTAAATAACCACCGGAAATACCAGCGTTACCGCCTGGTAGTTCAAATAGATCAGGCTTAGTCAGAGTCAACGCATATACCTTTTGGGTGTACTTATTAGACTCGTTCTGTCTGAACGCAATGTAATCTACCATGTCACTTGTGACAGAGTTTTCACCAAAGGTATTCAACGGAACGCAAGCACTGTCGTCAGCTGCACTAAATGCACCATCGCCATCAGTGTCGCAACGCAAAGTACCACTGTCTAAAACAGTAGGTCCTACTGCATTAGCAACCTTGTTTAGGTTAAATAATGGTCCGTAGCTGTTGGAGTAATCTGATTCGCCGTAGTTAAAGTAGGCTTCCCAAATGATACCGTTGTTTAGCTCGCCTTCGAATCCGCCTACTGCGCGAACTGTTTGTACTTCACTAAAACCAGTTCTAGGACCATCTTCTACCAAACGGCGACGCCAATCGGAGATGTCTGATCCTGTAGTGTTATAGGCGTTGTTAGCCGAATAAGGCGCGTCAAAACCATAAAAGGCCAAAGGCGCCAATGGTTGTTCAGCTAATGCGTAGGAGCTCTCTCGATCAACGTACTGAATTTCGCCGAAAATGCGAGTCTCGCCCAAAACACTGATGTTCGACAAGCCTTCTACTACTCTCTTACCAGTAGCATTCAAAATCCAGCGCTCGTTTGGCTGACGTTGAAAGTTAATTGGAGCGTAGTTGTAGGCATCTGTTGCGCCACTATAATCACGCAGACCACCAGCACCATCACCCTGGTAATCTGGTCCTAACGTCTGACCGTCGTATCGACCCCAAGGCGGTGCAGATGAACCACCATTAACCCATTCACCGAAAAGCAGGTACTTAGCTTGCTTAGACCAATCGCGGTTCGCCGCTTTAGTTGCGTCTTCTTCTACACGAGTAAGGCTCATCATGTAGTTGCTGTCTTCTGAAGAATCACCAGCAGTGATCGACCATTCAGTCTTTTCACCGTCTGACTCACTTGACTGACCAGTTTGGTAAGCAAAAGCTAAGCCTTCGAAGTCATCACGCAAAATAACGTTTACAACACCAGCGATGGCATCGGAACCATAAATCGCTGAAGCGCCGTCTTTAAGCATTTCAATACGCTCAACCATGGCAACAGGAATTGTGTTTAGATCAACAACTCCAGAGTTACCACCGGATGAATCCGGTCCGCGACGGCCATTAATCAAAACCAATGTGCGCGATGAACCAAGTCCTCGTAAGGAAACGTTCTGCGAACCAGTACCGCCATTGTTTACCGCAGTAGTTTGTGCGCCACCAGCGATTGCAGGCGCTTCACGAAGAAACTGCCCAATGGATGTAGCACCACTGCGCGCAATCGTACTTCTGTCATAAACAGCGACTGGGCTTGGACCATTCAAATCATTTCGCGGAATCCGTGAACCGGTTACCACTACTTCCTCTATTGCCTGCTCTTCCGCTCCAACTAGAACGGGTAGCGCAATACCAACAGCACTAGCATTCACTGCCAGAGCAAGCTTGACCGCTACGGCTAGGCTACTTTTCTTTCTAAACATCATCTCTCCTTTCCGAATTCTTTGATCCGGTTAGTCGTTGCAACTCTGGCACAAACCAGAACCTGCGCACCGAATTGGTGCATCTTATGTTTGCACCTTTGTACACCATAAGTTCACTATTTTTTCATATTTTCTCAATTCTGTATAGTTTTTTGGCGGCAATAACAATGAAATATATCGTCAAAATTCCACACACATATTCGATCTTAACGGCATACAGAGGGGATCCGAGGAAGGCAACGCAATGCCAGCGAGTTACACCTAGCAAACTATAAGTGGATGGAAGCACTTTTGTTCTTCACGGTTTCTTCATAAATTTTTCATAGGCCCTTCAGAGTTCTCCCCGAACTTTTTCAAAAAGCCCACGTTCAATTTTGGTGCAGATACTTATGCCTCAGACCCACTGAACCTTTTGCAAGGGCGGCGCTTAGGGTGACATTTGTTTGAAACAGAGTTGCCGCACCCACGTCAAACGCATACTGGGCGTTCAGATGAAGGCAATCAGGTAGTTACAATCCAAAGAATAGTAATGCGCGGCGAGTCTGCTAGCGTACCGCTACATGAGACAGGCTCTGATAATCTTTAGAATATTGGAGTTACAGATCTGGGCAGTTCGCTTAGTTAGCAGCAAGATCACGACAACTCACTGATGCAGGTTGTTGTCAACATGAACCTTCCGCAACGACTTCGCCTAGAACTGCCTCACCAAACCTCGGCCGGGAGCGAGCACCTAACTACTAACTTTTAGACTCCGCCGAAATCTTAGATTTTTAAACTTTAACCCGTATATATTGAGCAAAACATATAAAAAGGACATAGAAAAATAGCATAGAAAATGACATAGGAAAAAGACACTGCAAGAAGGCGTGATAGAAAGACTGTTTGAATCTCAGAGCAGGTCTTTCAAGCTTATCCCGAGCATTGCAATCTAGCCCAGTAATCTAGTCTTGCAACCTGGATTTAAAACTTAGGCTTAACCCTTAACCCTTAACCCTTAACCCTTAACCCTTAACCTTGGGATTAGACCTAACCGTCGTCAACAAATCCAATGCATCATCACACCAGATTAGAGCAGTTTGTTCCTGACGAATACCCGCCAGCAGTGACAAATAAACACCCTTTTTGCGATCTGGCAGGGTCAAAGGGGAGGTATAATTACGCATCTCAATTTTGCGATACAACTCCAACTTGCGCGTATGTTCTGCCTTACGTTGCTCGATAGCTAAAGTAATTTGTTTAACAGGCACCGACCCGACATTGAATAATTTAATGAAAAGTTCATCCTTGGCACCCCGCGCGCGCGTGGAATCCACAATCCAGGACTCGAGCATATCCCGACCTAGGGTAGTCAAAGAGTAAACTCGCTTATCGGGCTTGCCATGCTGAGGCACTTCCTCAACGTTCACCCTGCCTGCCAGGTGCAGCCCTTTGAGCTCGCGGTAGATTTGTTGATGAGAGGCCTGCCAGAAAAACCCCAGCGACACGTCAAACTGTTTTGCTAACGCATAGCCCGTCAAATCTTCATCGAGCAACGCCGTTAAAATTGCATGGGATAAGGACATGGTATGCATGGAAACCGGTAGCCGAAGATCTCTCAGTGTAACGGGGAAGCGGATATATGCACAAATTTTTATGCAATTAGTTGCATATAGCTCATCTTATGCAACACTATGCATATTAATCACATAACACTAGGTTCTTATATGGCAACTCCAAGCATCATGGTCGGCAAACTGCGCATTCCGGTAGTAGCAGCGCCACTCTTCATTATCTCCAACCCAGATTTGGTCATTGCTCAATGCAAGGCAGGTATCGTTGGCTCGTTTCCATCTCTGAACGCACGCCCTATCGAGGTTTTGGACGAATGGTTAGAACGCATTACCACAGAGTTGAAAGCCTATGATGAAGCCAACCCTGATGCGCCTTCAGCGCCATTTGCCGTCAACCAAATCGTGCATCGATCAAATGATCGCCTAGATCAGGACATGGATTTGTGCGAGAAATACCAAGTACCTATTGTCATCACATCGCTAGGCGCAAAGGTTGAGATCAATGAACGTGTCCACTCTTGGGGTGGCATTGTGTTGCACGACATCATCAACAATAAATTCGCCAAAAAGGCCATCGAAAAGGGCGCAGATGGCTTAATCGCTGTAGCAGCCGGAGCTGGCGGCCACGCGGGTGCCCTTTCCCCCTTCGCTCTAATTCAAGAGATTCGAGACTGGTTCGACGGACCGCTGTTATTGTCAGGCTCAATCGCCAACGGCAACGCAGTGCTTGCCGCCCAAGCTATGGGCGCCGATCTGGCTTATATTGGCTCCGCGTTTATAGCAACTAAAGAAGCCAATGCCGACCTCGCTTACAAACAAGCACTGGTTGACTATGCTGCCAGCGACATTGTTTACACTAATCTTTTTACCGGAGTCCACGGTAACTACTTGGCACCATCCATCACTGCAAATGGTCTTGACCCAGAGAACCTACCTACCAGCGATGCTTCGCAAATGAACTTTGGTTCCGGAGGCAACGCTGAGGCTAAAGCTTGGAAAGACATTTGGGGTTGTGGTCAAGGTATTGGCGCTGTAACCGCCATTGTCTCAGCTGGGGAATTAGTTGAACGACTCAGTCAAGAATATGCCACTGCAAAAGCGAAACTTGTAAGCCCAGATTAAGCAATACCCGCAAACCTCACTACGCTGCAGGAAAACGACCTGCAGCGTAGATTGAGCAACTAACTCGGCGGAATTGCGTAGTCGGACTTGATGGTCGAAAATAAAATTTTTTATGTAGTCGATGGAATAGCAACACCGGCTGCGCGTTGCACAGCGCTGCAGAACTTTTTTGTTAAACACTACTGGTTAGGACGAAAATATTGGCCAAAAGACGCCGTGTTTCTCTACACTAAAAGATTGCGCTAATTAGTTTTTCTTTTACTGAAAAATGAATCATGCGACTAACATCAACGCTGGAATCTGTCTCTAAGCTAATCTCAATAGCTTTCTGCAACTGATAACCCTTACCTAGGCTATCAATTAGTTGATAGGTGCATAAGTCAATATTGTACATCGATAGCGTGTATGCGGGTCTGACTATCAAAACCTGTTGGGACTCATCAAGGTAGATTTTTTGCGCCTCTTGTTCATCCTCGCACTGCTCTTGATTGGTTTGCCAAATGCTGAAAATAGGCTGATCTGCCATCACCAGCTGCAACGAAGGGAGTAACTCGATTTTCGCCGCAGCCAGTTGTTCAAGTGGCATGCTGGCAGTAACCCAGTAGATAACGGACTCTTATCCTCAGCGTGTATCCTCAGCGTGGT
Source organism: uncultured Gammaproteobacteria bacterium (assembly GCA_913060615.1). Taxonomy (GTDB): domain Bacteria; phylum Pseudomonadota; class Gammaproteobacteria; order Pseudomonadales; family Azotimanducaceae; genus UBA4421. The sequence goes on from CAJXUL010000082.1 coordinate 10,212, forward strand.
ACGCTCTCTGACGAGCGAGTTCTAGGGCTGCAACCGAAGCTAAGTAAAATAATTCGCGGATGAGCATACAGGGTTATGGAGATCGTGCGTATCTTAAGCAACTATTTTTAACTGCATCGAACCGGCAAAAATTTGCGAATAAAACGTAGATACGATTAAGTAATTTCAGTCTCGTACGCTATTACCACTCAGTAGCAACGTGGTTTTTATATTGTTTAATATCAATAACATATAGCCGCACAATAGAACGCGTGTAACAAATGTGTAAGTCATCAATCACTCTGCACGCCTTTTCTACACTTCCGTTCCTATTGCAATTCAATAGTTTACGCAATCTACACTCGCACAGTGTAAGACGAAGAACGTGCTGATTTATACACGTTCTTCTGTTCGTTTGTTCACTTGTTCTTCAGTGTCAGACGTCTGCCAAACTGAGCTTGCTGCTCTATCAGCGCGTCCAACTCACCAAGCTCTGCAGCTTCACGCACCTTTGCTAGTACATCAGCAACCTCTGCTTCACTTGCTAGTTCGATTGCATTCTTACCTTTCGCAAACTCTAGTGGCTTGCTTCCGTAACGCACCACAAGGTTAATTTTGCCATCTACGCTTGCAACCCACCAACGCTTAACACGCTTGGCAACTTCAACTTTGGTTTGCTTACCTTCGTCATCAGTAACCCATTTATGCTGCGTGGGCGTGTAGTCTTTATTTGTTGCAAGTTGGATTTGTTCATCTATCTTTGCCATCAACTTGCGACGACGCACAGCGATTGGATTGTTGTTTTGAAGTGGGTTAAATGCAACGAAATTCAGTGTATCAAGTACAGTCATAACAGCCTCCTAGTTAGCTAAAAGCATTGTGCTTTCAGAGTTAGGTGGCTGTCATCCGAAGATTAGTCGTCAGTGTTCAGAAACTTTTCTAGCATAAGACTATCACCTTTGGACGGTACTACTGTGTCTCTACCGATACTATAAATTGCACGTTCAACAACACTTATTTTTACGTCAATCTTCTTCACTAAACGACTATCGTCACTCAGTTTCTCTATACTGCGTGATGTAACCAAGCGCGGTAAGTTGCCAAGACTTGCATCAATTAAACTACCGTGTCCGAAGTCTAAATTCCTATCAAACCAAATCTGCAAGCTAGCATCAGCAGCAACAATTTCTTGAAGTATCTCTAGTGCATCTTCACATAAGCTTTCGCACTTGCTGTCCAACTTATATGCTGCAGACTTCTTACCCTTTCGATGGTAAGCATCAGAACGATTACGCATCATAATCGCCTCTTTCAACTTATCCTCATATCGTTGTAGCTCACTTGGTTTATCTTGAAGCTCCTCTCTAATTTACTGCTGTCTTTCCCAATCGCTTTCAAAACTCTCATATTCTTCTTCAGTCAGCCATGTAGCTAGCCGACGATTTTGCACGTTTTTTCCACGTATAAGTTCATCAAGCATCAGGTTAAGCTTTGCCAACCTATTTTGTTCGGTTTTGGAAAGCTCACTTAGCTTGCGAGTTTTAGCTTTTTTACTTTTGAGTAAGTCTCGCAACTTAGTGTTTGACTTCTGTTTCAGATGACGTTGGCAATGTTTGCTTATACTTGAGG
>CAJXUL010000083.1 GCA_913060615.1 uncultured Gammaproteobacteria bacterium
TACGAGATAGGAGTCCGTCTCGTGGGCTCGGAGATGTGTATAAGAGACAGCATTTTATTCAGATCAGGGTTAATGATTGACTGCAACGCTGCCGTTAAACACTGAGTAATTCAGGTAATCAGTTCACTGTATTGGCTAGTCCCATACAGCGTTACTATTACTAATATTACTTTGCTCAATAAGATTGCCGAACAATGGCCCCGTGTTCACGTCCTTAATGCATCCGTTGAGATTGTGGACGCTTTGGAAAAGGTGACACAATTGGGACTGATCACCGAGTCACTTGAAAGTTTTAGTACTGCCTCTCTTGAGATTACTTTCGAAAAAGTGGCTGTACAATGGTAGGCTTTCGCTGATTGAAAACCGGTCATAATCTGGTAAAGTGCGCCTTTGGCTAAATATTGGACGACATTTTGTCTGTCTTATCGGTACATTTTGATATCTATCTGTTCATTTAAAGGAGTTTAATAGCGTATGGGTTCACTAGAAAGAATAAGCATGCTGGATTATGATCCTGCGACTATGCCATTGGAAGATATTGATGTTAGCGATGTAGACCTATGGATTAATGACGCAAAGTGGGATTATTTGACTCGTCTTCGCAATGATGCCCCAGTGCATTACTGCAAGAGCAGCGAATTTGGACCGTACTGGTCGATAACACGTTTTGACGACATTATGAAAGTTGAAAAAAATTGGCAGGTTTTCTCTTCCCACCCGCGAATCTCAATTGCCGATCCTGTAGAAGGCAGTACCTTTAATACGCCAACGTTTATTGCTATGGACCCGCCGACGCATGATGATCAGCGTAAAGCAGTTCAAGACGTTGTGGCTCCGCCCAATCTAAAAGAACTAGAGGCAACCATTCGCTCACGAGCGGGTGAGATTTTAGATGGCCTACCCATTGGTGAAACATTTAACTGGGTAGATAGGGTATCTATTGAGTTAACCACGCAGATGTTGGCCACTCTTTTTGATTTTCCCTTGGAAGATCGCTACAAGCTCACTCGTTGGTCTGATGTTGTTTTTGCCCGAGTAGGCGAAGGCGTAATTGATTCTATTGAGCAACGTCAGGAAGAGTTAATGGAGTGCTTGGCGTACTTCCTTAAGCTTTGGAAGGAGCGCGAAGATAATCCCGTTGGCAATGATTTCATTTCTATGATGATCAGAAGCGCTGCCACAAAGAATCTCTCGCCACAGGAATACTTGGGTAATATTTTGCTGTTGATTGTGGGCGGTAACGATACCACCCGGAATTCAATTACTGGTGGTGTATTAGCGCTTAATCAAAACCCAGATGAATATGCCAAGTTGCGCGCGCAACCGGAAGTTATTGCGAACATGGTTTCTGAAATTATTCGCTGGGTAACGCCGCTTGCGCATATGCGCCGCACAGCTACCCAAGACTTCGATTTCGACGGGCAAAAGATCAAAGCCGGCGACAAGGTTATTATGTGGTATGCCTCCGGTAACCGTGACGAGCGCAGCATTCCAGACCCTGAAGAATTTAAGGTGGATCGACACCGAGCTCGTAACCATATTTCCTTTGGTTTTGGTTTACACCGTTGTATGGGTAACCGCATGGCGGAACTGCAACTCAGAGTGCTTTGGGAAGAGATTCAAAAGCGTTTTGAGTTCATAGAAGTGGTCGGTGATGGTGTGCGTGTGCCGTCTTGTTTTGTGCACGGCTACACAGACTTGCCAGTACGTTTGCATGCAAAGAAGTAAGTTAGGTATTTGCTAGCTGCCCTTAGTCCGCTTGTGCGTACTAGCTTGCGAGCAGGTCGCGGTGAGCTATTGGAATAGTTGTAAGAATAGTTGTCAGGGTAGTTGTAGAGTAGTTGCAGAGTAGCTGTTAGAGAAACTGTTAGGTGGTACTGCTGGGTTTTTTGCAACCAACGTTCTCAGTTGGCGTTTGCCATTTCCGATAATAAAGGGTTGGAGAAGACGATGAAGAAATTGTTATTGAATGGCGCGTTGGGGTTACTAGTTATTTCTACAAATGCAGTGGCTGGTAAGTCGGAGGCTGTTGCCGATAGTGTGATTATTGAGCAACGTGCAGCACTGATAAAAAATACTGCTGGCAAAGGCTTCGGTCCTCAAGCACCTAGAGATATTGGTTCACTAGTGGGAACCAATAGCCGAGTTTTTGGCGCAGCGCCGAGCTATGCCCAAATGAACCTCTGCAATATTCATTTCCATAAAAATGCCGAACATAAGGGTGGCGATTTCACTAAATATGCAGGCAATGGAGATTGCCAAGGCTATCATTCGGGGTATCAATATTCTGGAGTTCTGAGTGCGGCGGAGCTAACCAAGTTGGATTCGCCAGTGGGCTCTAGTGCCCATGGCAGCTTGTATCCTGGCGACACCATTGAAGTGCATTACGTACATTCAACAGCCCAAGTTAGCCCTGGTGCCACACTTGGTGCCTGTTTGAGTGATGCCATAGGTAATCCACAGTTGCGTGTAGTGGCTCAAGTGTTTGTTTTAGTTAATGACGCAAGCGCTGGGGACTTTACCAAGCTTGCTCAGGTGGCTGAGGTCAATGGCTATCATCAAGCGCCGAATATCCCTGCTAATACGGGCAAAGCTATTGAGTATTCGGGTTCAACAACTGGGCCAGGATACAATGAAGCGGGTTCGCCCTTTCAGGTGTCTTGGAGTGTGCGGCCAAGTGTGGCCAAAGTATCTATTGAAAGCGTAGGTGTGTGGCTAGAAGGCAACGCTTTTGATGAAGATCACGCTCATGGCGTGCGTAATCTTGTCATTAACCCAGAGCTCTTGTCGGAAATTCGCTAGTAGGGCAGTTCTACACAATCCTCATGGAAAGCCCAGTTATTCCTTTGCAATAGACTGGGCGTTGTCATCCTCTTTAGCTTGGTTCTCCAGCCGATCTTTAAGGGCCTGTAAAATTTCTTTGTGTCTTGACTGAGGCAGGTTGTAGCGGCTGTAAATTAGCAAAGAAAAGACTGCGGCTAGACCCATTATGGGTCCAGCTGTAAGCCCCATGCGAAAAAGGACATCTGCATCTAACTCTCCTGGCACCGCTTTAAAGGGTAAGCGCACAAAATATTCCAGCATGATGCCGGCGAAGAGGTGGCCGAAGGAATAGGATGCTTTGGCAAAAAACGCCCTGGCTGAATAAAACAGGCCTTCCTCACGAACGCCCTTGGCCAGTTCATTGTCATCAACGATGTCGCCAATCATCGACAGCACCGCCACGGTGCCCAGTCCTAGAGAAAATGTGAAGCCTGCGGCGTTTGCCAGCAAGTAGTACATGAGTTGTGGGTCATGGTTTTCTGGCAGCAAACCCAATAAACGTAAATTGACAACAAGCTGTGCGAACAGCGCAGTGCCTGCTAATGCGGTTAGCATGATTGGCTTGCGGTCGAATCGACGCATAAGGATGGGTGAAAGTAGGGCGCCCAGTGCCGCTGAGGGTGCAGCTATCAAGCCTAACCAAGCTATTTTTTCAGATGGTAATTGCCAAAAGTAGGTGTTGATGAATACGTTTAGCGTATCGTAAATACCACTGGCGATCATAAAGAAGAAGAAGCCGAGCAAAATAATTCTATAGTTTGGATTCTTCAACGTGCTGAAAATTTGTGCGAAAAAATGCTTTAGCGTCAGTCGGTTTTCGGTTCTTTGGGCTGAAGTTAAGTTTGGTATATGCCTAGAGGTTCCCGCGGCACAAGCCCAGATGGCAATTAGGATTACCGCGCAGGCGGTCATAATCAACGGGCCATATGCTTGGGCTGCGAGTTGGGCTGGGACTAGTGCGCCATCGCTGGCGCGTATACGCTCCCCTGCAAAGAACCCTGCCCAAGCAATGAATGCAAACGAAGCGCCGGATATATAAGCGATGGCTGTATTTGCACTGAATAGTTGCGAGCGCTGAAATTGGTTTTTTGACAACTCGCCGCCCAAAGCCAGGTGCGGCACGCTGTAGAGGGTCAAAAATGCCCTGCCCAATATTGTCCACGCAGCTAACCAAAGGAATAGCCCAAATTGGTTATCTTCTGCAGATGCGCCCTGCAAAAATTCCGGCGGATTAAAAACACACCAAAGAGCAATTACAAGGGGAATAGGGGCGACCCATAAGAAGGGGTGTCGCCGCCCTCGTGACGAGCGCCAACGGTCAGAAATGATGCCAACCAAGGGGTCTGTTATTGCATCGCCAATCATTGCCAACATAATGGCCAAGCCGATTAGCGCGTTATTTAGCTCCACCACCTGATTGTAGTAGATGGTGATAAACGTGTTAAACAAGCCGGTATAGACCGCTTCGCCAGTGGCGCCAATGCCAAATGCCAATTTAGTGCCCAGAGAAAGCTTGCCATCCACTGGTGTATGTTGTGAATTTTTAATTGTCGCGCCCCTTGTTACTTCTATGTTGAAGAATAGCACTGTTAACTGAGTCTCAAAACTACTGCTATTTGACCAGCTCAGACGATCGCGGTACGGGACTAGTTTGTTGAGTAGCGTACTCTGGCTGGTTGCACTGATGCCTAACCTGTATGCTTTAAGCCATAATTTATGGAGTGCAGTCAGTGCCTAAAGCAAGTGATTTAAAGCGTGGCGATGTGGTGGATATTGGTGGCGTGCCACATAGTGTGAAAAATGTCGATGCCAAGAGTCCTTCTTCGAGGGGCGCATCAACTCTTTATAAGATCCGCTTCACTAATTTGCGCACGGGCCAGAAGCTGGACGAGAGCTTTAAAGGCGATAGCATGTTGGGCCAAATTGATTGCATACGTACAGACGTGCAATATTCCTACATAGATGGCGACGAGCATGTGTTCATGAATACTGATGACTATAGTCAATACATATTGAATACAAGCGCCATTGAAGACCAACTTGTGTTTATGGAGGTGGGTCAGCAGGATCTTATAGCGTTGATTGTTGAGGGTGAAATACTCAGCGTCAGCGTGCCGGTAACAGTGCTTTTGGATATTGTTGAAACCGCGCCGAGCATCAAAGGCGCGACCGCATCTGGGCGCACTAAATCAGCCACGTTAACAACGGGTCTTGTGATTCAGGTGCCTGAATATATTGAGTCCGGTGAACGAATCAAAGTAAATACCGAATCCAGTAAGTTTGTTTCACGGGCTTAGTCATTGGCATTAAGGCAGTGATGGATACGCAACATTGCTTTAGCGAATGCTTCTAAAATCATTGAAAGCGCCTACAACAAGTGCGTTCAAAGTGCTTTCATGCAGCAATTAAAGTCGGCGTTATTCTTGGTTGTTTGGTGAAGGGCCATAGTCAGGGACGTCACGTTCAACTGCTACTAACAGAGCAGGTTTACTCTAGTGCTGATAATTGTTGTTACTTAATTTTTCGTCGTAGCTGTTGATTTTTAGGCGGCAAACTAGCTACCCAAATTTGGAGTTCATACATGGGGATTGAAACCGGTGTCGCTTGGCGCGAGTTACGCGCGCACTTTGAGCAAGTTGTGGAATTACAGCTGACTCAGATGTTTGCCGGTGACCCCCAGCGAGCCGTGGACTTTTCGTTAGAAGAGCAAGGGCTATTCTTAGATTATTCAAAAAATCGTATCACTCGTGAAAGCATAGATTTACTGACTAATCTGGCAGTTGAGGCAAAATTGCCCGCGGCGATAAAAGACCTGTTTGCGGGTAAAAAAATCAACATCACTGAAGGCCGCGCCGCTTTGCATACCGCTCTGCGCGCGCCGAAGTCCGCCTACATTGAGTTAGATGGCGTTGATGTGATCCCGCAAGTGCACGCGGTTTTAGAGCAAATGGAGACGTTTTCCGAAACCGTTCGTTCTGGTCAATGGCTGGGCTTTAGCGGTAAGCCTATCCGCAATGTGATTAATATTGGTATTGGTGGGTCCGACCTTGGCCCGTCTATGGCCTATGAAGCTCTGCGTGCTTACAGTCAACGCAATCTAAATATACAGTTTGTTTCTAACGTCGATGCTTCTGATTTTGCTGAGGCGGTACAGGGGCTGAATGCTGATGAAACCCTGTTCATTGTCTGCTCAAAAACATTTACCACGGATGAAACCTTGACCAATGCACGCACTGCTCGGTCATGGTTGTTGGATCAATTGATTGATAAGAAAGCCATTGCTAAACACTTTGTTGCGGTTTCTACCAACACTGAGGCCGTGCAGGCCTTTGGCATAGATGCGCAAAATATGTTCGGCTTTTGGGATTGGGTAGGGGGTAGATATTCTCTTTGCAGCTCAGTAGGACTGGCGGTTATGGTGTCCATTGGCGGCACTAATTTCCGCGCCATGCTAAGTGGATTCCATGCAATGGACGAACACTTTAGAACAGCGCCGTTGGCGCAAAACATGCCTGTACTCATGGCCTTGCTAGGTGTTTGGTACAACAATTTCTTTGTCGCGGAGACCCATGCGATTTTTCCATATGATAAGTATTTGGGGCGTTTTCCTGCCTATTTGCAGCAGGTAGATATGGAAAGTAATGGTAAATCTGTAGATAAAAGTGGGCTCGAGGTGGTTGTTCAAAGCGGGCCAATTATTTGGGGTCAGGTTGGGACTAATGGCCAACATTCGTTTTATCAATTACTCCATCAGGGCACTAAGTTGGTGCCTGTAGATTTTATTGGTTTTGCCCAATCGCATAATCCTATCGCTGATCATCACGATAAATTGATGGCGAATTTTTTTGCTCAAACCCAGGCACTGGCGTTCGGTAAGTCGAGTCAGGCGTTAGCTGATGAGGGTGTTGATGAGGCGCTTATTCCGCACCGAACTTTTTCTGGTAACCGACCGACAAATACGCTGATGGCGGAAAAGCTGACGCCTTTCGTTTTAGGTCAGTTGACGGCGTTGTATGAGCATAAGATTTTTACCCAAGGTGTGATCTGGGATGTGTTTTCTTTTGACCAATGGGGCGTCGAGTTAGGTAAGAACTTGGCCGTTGAGATTTTCCAGCAATTGGAGAGCAGCGGGACGGGTAAGGCGAATTTTGATGCCTCAACGACTCAGTTGTTGAATCGATATCGCGGTATGCGCAAAACTAGTTAACTCATCTCTTCGCTGTGCGTGACGGTGTCGCAAGAGGAGCTGTCTTTTAAACTAGGCTTCTATATGGAACAACTTGTTGTAGCTGGAATTTAGATTCTGCTTTGACGCCTGTTTGAGCGTGGGACATGTTGCTTACTATTTAATTTTTTATTGCGCGGATTCTAGCGAATCATGCCCTGAGTTTGTATTGGCTAGGTCGCTACGGTCAACCTAGCTTTGTGCTCTGTTGCTAAGTCAGTTGGTTGAGTCGTTTATACCTTGGTATTGCCATCACCTTTTGGTTTGCAGAACAAGGCTCCATGCCGAGTAAACTGTGTTCCTCTCTAAATGCGCCGTTTTGGTGCATCAACAAACGAGGAGAGACTTTATGAGTGCAGATAGAATTCTTACTGCCGTAGGCTTACTGGCCGCAGTCGTCGCAGTGTTTGTACCGTTGCAGTGGTGGGGGTTGATATTACTGGCAGTAGGGTTAGTCAGTGGATTTATGAGTCCTAGCGAAGATATGTTAACTAGAATTGGGTATACAGTGGCTGCAGTTGCGCTACCTACCCTAGCGAATAGTTTGGATGCAATACCAGTTGCTGGCGTGCATTTGAATGGCATTATCGATAATTTCGCAATTGTTATAGGTGGAATCGTGATTGCCAATTTTGTTTTGGTTCTGTTCGCACGGCTGATGGATAGTGGTGACTAAAGCCGGTGAGCTAGCGACATAACAGTCGCTGGCTAAGCAAAAGGGCTGAAGCTGGGAAGCGTCGGCCCTTTTCCCCCTCCTGATATCCTCGCCTTGACTAACTTCATGTAAACCCCCTCAACGTGCTGGCAATGTCGGCGTGTCAATTATTGGGTGATAATTTGTTCAGGCAGTTATTCGACATCTAGTTGCTGCTATTTGTATTTGTATGACCGCACCCTTAAAGTGTCGCCGTTGAGTTAAATACACGTTGGCAGACTCGAACGCCCAACAGTCAATAGAAAATATAAGGATCGGTATGCAGCAATTTGAAGTGATCGTCATAGGCAGTGGTTTTTCAGGGTTGATGTGTACCCAGTACCTCAAAGAAGCCGGTATTGAAGGTGTGCGCATTTTCGAAATGAATTCCTCCGTAGGCGGTGTGTGGAGCCATGGCGGCGTGGGTTCTTATCCTGGCGCTGCTTGCGATGTGCCTTCTTATACCTATTTGCCGTTTTTGGATCGTACCGGTTTCATCCCTTCAAAAAAGTATGTAAGCCAGGGTGAGATAGCAGATTATGCAGAATTGCTCACAGATCATTTTGAACTACGCGAGCATATCCAGTTTTCTCGCAAGGTAGTCAGCGTTGACTATATTGGCAAAGGTAGCGCGGCATGGCAGATAACCACTGTGGATGCTCAGAGCGGTGAAGATAAGCAAACTGCTACCTGTCAGCACGTGGTGAGCGCCAACGGGCCGCTTTCAAGTCCACGTATGCCTGAGGTGCCTGGCATGGAAACCTTCCAAGGCGAGAGCTTTCATACCGCATTGTGGGATCGCAGTGCCTCGCTAAAAGGTAAGAAGGTAGGCGTGATTGGTACCGGTGCTTCAGCGGCCCAGGTCATTACCTCCATTGTTGATGATGTCGAATCGCTTACGGTCATTCAGCGCACGCCTACTTGGGTGCTGCCGCGAGATGATGAACCCACGCCGCCAGAAATGGTCGAGGCGTTCAAAGCGGGCGGTTACAGCGAAAAACTCCGCCATGTTGATTGGAAGGGCGAGCTTCCAGTGCCTACGGACCTTCCCTTTACCTTTGAAATGCTCCAAGACGAAGAGGCAAATGCGAAGATTTGCGCTGGTATTGCCAAGAGTATTGGCAGAGAGGTAGACGATGCTGAATTAGCTAAAACGTTAACGCCGGATTATCCGTTCTTTTGTAAGCGCGTGTTATTCATTGATGATTACTACGCTACTTACAATAAATCTAACGTCACCTTGGTCAACGAGCCCGGTGGTGTTGTGGCAATCAATGCAACTGGCTTAGAAGTGGCCAGTGGTGCGACATACGATTTTGACGTCATTATTTACGCGACTGGATTCGACAGTAACTTTATTCCGTTCCCAATTAACGGCCGTAATGGCGCATCTCTAGCTGAGCGCTTTGGCGCCGCACCAGAAAATAATTTTCAGATGACCAAGCCGCAATCTCTTTGGGGTATCCACGTAAAGGATATGCCTAACATGTACATGATGATTGGGCCGCAGAGCCTTAATCCTGTGACTAATGTAACGCTGTTGTGCGAAGAACAGTCGCGCTACATTGCCAAGCTGGTGGCGCAAATGAAGGCAGACCAGAAGCTGGAAGTTGAGCCCACTATGGATGCAGTAGAGGCGTGGACCGATCGTTGCGAGGCCAGCTCTGAAGGTAAGGTATGGCTGCGTTGTAACAACTGGTACACAAAGAGTACTAAGAGTGACGAACAAGCAGGCAGATCGCGCTCTTCAGGCATGTGGATGGAGAACTACGAGTCTTACCTGCAACACCTTTTAGGCGAAGAAGGCGGCGCACCTGAGACGCTGCTTAACTACAGCTAGCGTCTTTTCTGCACCTAATGCCTGGACCTAGCGTCTAGACTTAAGGTCATGAGTCTTGGGCCGGCAGTAAGCAGATGTTAGAAAGATGTTGAATAAAGCCTCGGTTTACCGGGGCTTTTTTTTGCCAAGATTTCGCAAAGAGGGCTGATTAAGGCGGGTTTGTTCAGGGTTTTTCTGTTTCTGTTTCTGTTTCTGTTTCTGTTTCTCTACCTCTACCCCTCTATGTGACTTTCTCTCCTTGTCTTTAGCCTGGCCGGCTAACTATGCGTTCTACCGAGTAGCTCAGTACGTTGGCTGCTTTCGCAACGCTCAAGCCTTGGTCTACGCGCAGGCTGATCCAGAATTCAATACTCAAAGTCGCGTCAAGAGCTTCAAATAAGAGTGTGTTTGAAGTGAGGTGTTTGGGCAGTATTTCCTGTAAGCGTCTGCGTCGTCTTTGCACACCCTTGCCGATTGCCGCTTTCTTTTGTGTTCGCCAATGGCGCTGAATAGTTGGCGAAATGTGCAGTGGCAAAATAAATTCATAGGTCCGAGTTCTGCGCTCCACCACAATATGTAAAAGTTCTTGCCAATGCTTTGAAGGTGAAAGCTCGCTGGGGAAGGGTTCATCCATCACCCCCCTGGCCTGCGCTTGAGCCTGTTCCATTATTGTAATCAGCAATGTGCCCATATCTGGAAAATGCCGAAACAGGGTTCTTGTGGTGATGCCAGCTGCCTCAGCGATTTCTTTTGCCGTGGGTTCGCCGCTGCCCTCAATAATGAGTCGTCTAGCCGTTGCCAATATTAGGTTGCGGGTGGCACTTGTGCGCTCGCGCCTACCGTCAATGGCTGCTCGTGCGCTGATTCGCTGGGGGTTAAACAGCATTGCGGTCCAGCACTTGGCAGCGCCGCATATAACGGCGGCTGTTTTGATCAAAGCCATCGCGTCTGTGCATAACGCAGCGGTTGTCCCAGATAATAAGATCCAGTGGCTGCCATTTTTGTGTCCAAGTATTTTCTGCAATGGCCACGTAAGCCCACAGCTCATCTAATAATGCATCGCTCTGGGTTACCGACATACCCGGAATATAGGCCCATTCTCGGCGGCCCAGATATAGGGCCGGTTTACCGCTTTCATTGTGGGTTCTGATCATTGGGTGTATTGCGCCCGGCGCCTCGCGGGGATCATCGAAGGCCTCAAATCCGGGCCGCAGCTTGCCCACACTGGTATGCGCGGCGTTGTGTTTGACGGTCAGCGTTTCAATTTTTTTGCGCAGGTCGCCAGGTAGCGCCTCAAGGGCCGCATACTGATTGGCGAAATGGGTATCGCCCCCTTGCTCAGGAATTTCGATGCCTAAGAGCAAACTTGCTGGCGGTGGTGTTTCGATATACGTCATATCTGAGTGCCACGTGGCCTCTGAGTTGCCCAGACCGCCGATAGGTTTACCGTCGGCAATAATATTAGACAGCGTGGTGACATAACGATGTTTAATTTTCGCTTTGTCCTCTTCTGACATGCGGCCAAAAGGCGCTTCTTCTAACGGGCCAAAGCGTTTGCTGAAGGTTTGCAGTTGTTCGTCGTCCAAGTCTTGATTACGAATTCGTAATACACCGTACTCAAGCCAAGCGCTGTAAAGTTGTTCAAATTCAGTGTTGCTGATGGTGGCCAAATTGACGTCTTCGATATCGGCAACAAAATTAGCCGTTATTGGGGTTACTTTCATTGCTCATTTTTCCTTTTGGGTGATGTCGTTAATTTCTATTTCCTCGCCAGTAGAGCCGCCTATGGCTTCACGGGAGGCTACCATCCGCGCCATGATGGCGAGCTTGGGTGATGCAGCAAACCGCTCGTAAAATATCCTCAACCCAGCACCTAGTTGTGTCTCATGCCATAAAATTTGCTCTATAGCCTGGGCGGAGTATTCACCCGGCTGGGCGGTTAGCGCTTCGATATAAAACACTTTGGCATCCTCTATTGCCAACTTGAACCATTTAAGGTCGGCGGTAGGTAAAGTATCTGCGTCTAACAGGTCGCCTAACTTTGTAAGAATAGTTTGTATGGGTTCCTCGGCTACACCCACTAAAGCTGTCTCTTATACACATCTCCGAGCCCACGAGACGGACTCCTATCTCG
>CAJXUL010000084.1 GCA_913060615.1 uncultured Gammaproteobacteria bacterium
CCGTCTCGTGGGCTCGGAGATGTGTATAAGAGACAGCCCCAATGTCGTTCACTCCAGTAACCCGCCCGCGAATCATCGGATACAAGAAATCCCCTTGGGTGGCACGCTTTTCTACTAAGTCACGAACGCCGTCCACCTCATCAGCGGCAATATTCATAACAAAATGGTTAGCAGCATTTTCAGGAATCTGTGAGCGCCATTCAGTGATCAAAGCGGTACGAATGAGCACCAGTACCAGCAGCAGCATAATGGCTAGGCCAAAAATAAGAATCTGCGCGGTATTTTCACTGCGCCTGCGCTGCAGTCCAGCCAAGGCTAAGCGCCAGCCGCTCTTTGCCTGCATGCCAACCACTCGCCCACTGCGCAGCAGTAGGTTGGCGAGCACGCCGAAAATAAGTGACACCCCAGCAATCCCAGCCAACGTCCAAAAAGTAAGTAGCAGATCGTTGGTATACCAAACCAATAACACTAAGCTGCCAACAATACCGGCACCGTAGGAAACCCACCGGCTGGCCGGAGATTGACCAAAATCACGGCGAATAACCCGCATGGGCGCAATATCTTTCAGGTGAATGAACGCGGGCATAGCAAATGCAGTGGCGCAAATTAAGCCTGTTGTCGCACCCAGCAAAAACGGCCGTGCTGTGGGGCTAGGTAACTCCACGGAAATTAAATTAGCCAACACCTCAATAATAATAATGTGCAACAAGCCGCCAGCGGCTAGTCCCAAGACAATGGCAACACTACCCACCAATAACAGAAGCGATAAAAAACCATAGAGAATTTGATTAGGCGTAGCGCCTAAAGTTTTCAGCACACCTACATGATCGAAGTGTCGTTGCGCGTAGCGATGGGCACTCAGACCTACCGCAACACCCGCCAGTAACACCCCAAGTAATCCACCCAGCAGTAAAAAGCTTTCCGCCCTGTCTAAGGCGCGACCAATGCGCGGACTACTCTCACGAATACTCACCCAATTGAAATTAGGTGTTAGCTTCAATTGATCCTTAAGACCTTCCAAATTGTCTTCTGCGCCGGCGAGCAATAACCGATAAGACAATCTACTGCCTGGCTGCACAACTTCGGTAGCAGGCACATCCACTAAATTCATCAAAAGGCGCGGGCCGAGGTCAAAGAACGAGCCACCTCGGTCCGGCTCTGCTACCAGTACTCGAGCTACTTTTAGTTCCGCTAGACCCACTTCAATAACATCACCAGGTTTAACGTTCATGGCAGGGAAAAGCCTGGAATCTAGCCAGACTGTGCCGGGGGCCGGCACATCATTAGTAGGCACGCCTGTGCCAAAGGGTGTGTCACCCACAATCAACTTGCCGCGCAAGGGGTAGCCTTGGTCTACTGCTTTCACACTGACCAATTGGTTAGTGTCGCCGGCAAATACCATTGACGGAAAGACTAAGGTTTGCGCCACCTCCAAACCACGCTCTTGAGCCGCTAATGTGAATGCTTGGGGAATTGCTTCGCCACTGGATATTTGTCGATCTGCAGCCAAAAAATTCGAAGACTCTTGAACTAACGCGGTCTGCAATCTGTCAACGAATAAGCTGATAGATGTCACGGTGCCTACAGCCACCAACAACGCCACCAGCATCAAGCCCATTTCGCCCGAGCGAATATCTCGCCATGCCAATCTCAAAATCAACGACAGGCTCATGCTTGGATCTTCCCAGCAGCAATTGCAATAGTCCGCGCACAACGTTCAGCTAATCGACTGTCGTGAGTGACCATAATCAGCGTTGTGCCAAATTCACGGTTGAGATCAAAGAGCAAATCACAGATGAGCTCGCCAGTCTGAGTATCTAGATTTCCAGTAGGCTCATCGGCAAATAATACCGTTGGCGCTGAAGCAAAGGCCCGGGCGATTGCCACACGTTGCTGCTCACCACCAGAGAGTTGCCGAGGATAATGATCAACTCGGTCGGCCAAGCCAACCTTAGCCAACAACTGCGTCGCTTGGGACTCGGCCAACGTATCGCCGCGCAGCTCTACCGGTAACATGACATTTTCTAACGCAGTGAGAGAACCCAGTAGTTGAAAGGACTGAAAAACA
The DNA here is from genome assembly GCA_913060615.1 of uncultured Gammaproteobacteria bacterium. Lineage (GTDB taxonomy): Bacteria > Pseudomonadota > Gammaproteobacteria > Pseudomonadales > Azotimanducaceae > UBA4421. The sequence goes on from CAJXUL010000084.1 coordinate 2,069, forward strand.
AAGCCGACGTGCAAGCCGCGTACTTTTGCTCGGGCTTCTTCGTCTAAACTCGAGATTTCTTCATCTACTAACATTACTCGGCCGGCAGATGCTTCATCCAAACCTGCCAGTATCCCCAATAACGTTGTTTTACCTGAACCGGAGGCTCCGACAATGGCTACTGTTTCGCCTTGTTTGATTTCTAAATCAATGCCATCCAAGATAACCAGACTTCCGGCAGCAGTTGGGACAATTTTTTCAACAGCTTCGACACTTACTACAGTTCGACTCATACGGCTTTTCTCAATGTTTCAATCTATAAGCAAAAATTTACTGAGTTCTAAGTTCAACAAAGAGACCCCATTTAGCGCACAAAGTATCTCACTGAATGTCAAAATACTGTGCTTTGCCTGCCTCTTTCTCGTTGGTTTGGGTTGTACGGCTGAAGCGGCAAATACTGTCTCCAAAAACACCTCTAACGCACAAACACCCGCTAAGACCATAGTTGTCCTTGGCGACAGCATCAGCGCTGGCTATGGCATGCGCATAGAGGAAGGTTGGGTCAACTTAATGGCCATCACTCTAACCCAACAGGAAAAAGATTGGCAGGTAATCAACGCCAGCGTGTCAGGCGAAACCACCGGCGGCGGATTAGCTAGATTACCCGGTATTTTAGCCGCCACCTCACCACAAATTGTGGTGATTGAGCTGGGTGGTAACGATGGCCTGCGGGGCTATCCAATTAGCAAGATGAAAAATAATTTGAATAAAATGATAGATCTTGTCGTAGCGGCCAATGCTCAACCAATTCTGGTTGCCATGCGTATTCCAGCTAACTATGGACCCAGATATACAGGCGCTTTCGAAAAAGCCTTTGACGACGTAGCCCAGGCCAAAGGCGCCATTTTGGTGCCATTTTCGCTGCAGGAAGTTGCGGTAACACCCGGGCTAATTCAAAAGGATGGCATTCACCCAACTGCCAAGGCGCAACCGCTGTTGTTAGACACTTTTTTACCCTTTATTGAACCCCTGCTTTAGTGCGCAGAGGTTCCCCAAAAAAGCCCTTGGATCAGACTACCCCCCAAAGTTTTGCCTAGGGTTACTGGGCTTTTTCTCTGGCTTATAACCAATGTGGTCACGACCTTGCTCAGCAGCTAAACGTACCTGACGCTGGCGTTCTCTAAACTGCCCCCGGCGCTCTTCACTGGTTAGATCTGAGCAGTACACACAGCTCACACCGCGCTCAAATTCAGGACTCGCCAGTTCTTGCTCAGTAAGCGGATGGCGACAGGCATAGCATTGCTGATATTGACCCTGCAGCAAATTTTCATCTACCGAGACGCGCTGATCAAATACAAAGCACTCGCCCTGCCAGCGCGAGTCAGCATTCTCGGTGTCTTCTAGATATTGTAAGATGCCACCATTTAGCTGAAAAACTTCTTCAATGCCTTGAGCCCGCACATAGGCGGAGGCCTTTTCACAACGAATGCCGCCCGTGCAGAACATAGCTACTTTTTGATGCTTGCCGGGGTCCAAATTTTCTTCAACCCAGCGTGGGAACTCTCTAAAACTTTCGGTTTCAGGCGAAACGGCCTGATCAAACGTGCCAATGTCAATTTCGTAATGGTTTCGCGTATCAATCACCAGCACGTTTGGGTCGTCCACCAATTCATTCCAGCGCTTTGCGTTCACATGCTCGCCAGTAAGAGACATATCCAGATCACTGACGCCAAAGCTCACTATCTCTGGCTTAACTTTCACCTTAAAGCGCAAGAAACCCCGATTCTCTTCGTTTACAGCAGACCACTTAAAAGTCATTTCGCCGTAGCGTTGTTGAAGAAACGCGACCAGTTTTTCTAGGCCGTCTTGGGGGGCGATGACCGTACCGTTGATACCTTCTAGCGCCAGCAAAATTGTGCCTTTAAGCCCAATGGTCTGCCCAAACGCCTCAACTTCATCGCGGTCTTGGTCCGGCGACGGCAGTTGTATAAATTTGTAAAATGTCAGCACACGACGAGCACTAGGGTGCATCGAGTTCTCCTATCCTAAAGACGTTTTGTTGAGAGGCGGGTTGTCAATGCGGCTTTTCACTGCTGTTTTCTCCGCCGGCATCTTATTCAGCGCCAGCACCTTTTTCCCCTCCAGCGCAGGGTGGCGACATAGGCGCTTGGCCAAATTTGTCTTGCCATTGCTGGGGGTCATAAATATGCAAAGCCAAGGCATGCATGCCGCCATCAAACTCGGACTGTAAAATTTCATTCAACAATCGGTGTCGATTAATCCGCGACTGACCAACAAAAACCTCACTCACAGCAACGACCTTAAAATGACTCTCTGCGCCATCTGGCACGTTATGACCGCTGCTTTCGTCCAAGACTTCTAGGTGGGTCAACTCTAATGCCTGCGCTAACGCGGCTTCAATACGATCAACTCTCTGCATCATAAAGCCTTTGCCTGTATTTCAAAGTCAGGGAGTATAGGGGTCACTTATACTTCGAGCAAAATCAAACTGACATTATCCTTGCCACCAGCTTCAAGTGAGCACTGCAACAGTTCATCTGCGCAGACCTCCAAGTCCGTCTCAGCCATCAGCCGCTGCATATGCTCAGGGGCCAATTGATCGGACAAGCCGTCGCTACAGAGCAAAAAGCGTCCGCTAAGCTGGCTGCTGCGATAAATACTCGGCGCCAGCGGCGTTCGCAAGCCCAAACCCTGAGTAAGCACGTGACCGTAATGTTTGTGTACATCTACGCCCTCTTCCACTTCGCCAGAATCTAACATGCGCCTAGCCAAACTGTGGTCTTGAGTAATTTGCGCTAGCGCGTCATCAGCAAAATGGTACAACCGTGAGTCACCAACGTGTGCCACCAACCAATCTGTATCAAGACGACACCAAAGCACTACCGTGGTACCCATCTGAGCGTTCATGTCCATCAATTCCGACTGCCTGCGCACGGCCTCATCGGCGGCTTCAATAGCTTGAGTAATAGAGCGTTCGTTGTTCTCCGCTGAGCTGGAAAAATGAGCCTTAAAACTATCTATAGCGACATTGCTGGCCATTTGGCCGCCCATGAGGCCACCCATACCGTCCGCCAAAACAGCAACACCCAAATCAATATCGAACCAGACAGCGTCTTCATTGCGAATTCGCACTAAGCCTCGATGGGTACGGGAGGTCATTTTCATCAATTTACTCTCAAGTATTGCCAACATATTTTAACAGATGGCTCTCGTTTGATTTTACCGTCATTTGCTCTCCTCTCGCCAACATTCCACTAAAATTTATGTCAGCGCAGAAACAATCTGATTTGGCAACGTCCATCGCCGCAATCTTTTTTGCTCTCGCTCACGGTCTTTCGCAGTTTTTCTTGACCTTTCTTGGCCTCATTTACATTTCGCTGCCAGTCTTTGAAACTCTTTTATAGCTGCTTTTTGGACAGGCTTTTTACCCCAGTTTTTTAAAAAAAAGTGGGGTAGGATATTGCACTCCGCTAAACTGAAACCTAATCCTAAAACTTGCAATAAAGGACAAAAATGCTGGCCATCATTTCTCCCGCTAAAACTCTAGATTTTGAGTCGCCACTAGTGACGGATAAATTTACTCTACCTGATTTTGCGAAAGAATCTCAGGAGCTCATTAAGACCCTGCGCGACTATGACCCAGCTGCAATCTCCAACCTTATGGGTATAAGCGATAAATTGGCGGCTCTCAACCACGAACGGTATCAGCAGTGGCATATTGACGCCGATGCAGACACAGCCAGACCAGCCATTTTGGCATTTAAGGGCGATGTTTATATGGGTTTAAATGCGCAAACCATGCAGGCCCGAGACTTCACCTGGGCGCAAAAACATTTACGCGTATTGTCTGGCCTACATGGGTTACTCAAGCCGCTAGATCGCATTCAACCCTATCGTCTGGAAATGGGCACTCGCTTACCCACAGCAAAGGGCGCAAACCTTTATGAGTTCTGGGACAACAAAGTCACCAATGCGGTAAACCAGGGTTTAGCTGAGCAACAGCACAAAGTGTTGATCAACCTCGCATCTAACGAATACTACAAGTCCATCAACGCAAACAAGGTTGATGGTCGTATACTCACCATTAACTTTAAGGAATGGCGCAGAGAGGCTTATCGTTTTGTTTCGTTTTCGGCAAAAAAAGCACGTGGGCTTATGTCTAGGTACATGATCGACCAGCGCATAACCACACCGAATAAGCTCAAAGATTTTGACTGGGAGGGTTATGGCTTTAACCAAGATCTTTCCAGCGATGACGAATGGATTTTTACCCGCAACCTGACTTAAGAGCGCAATATTATGAACGACCCACAACAACAAGCTCAAATAGAATTAGAAGCCGCAACATTTCGACGCTTGCTGGCTCACTTGGACGAGCGTAAGGATGTGCAAAACATCGACCTCATGATCCTAGCGGGATTTTGCCGTAACTGTTTGTCCAAATGGTACAAGGCAGCAGCGGACGAGCAAGGTCAAGTTGTAGACTACGATACAGCCCGAGAACGGGTATATGGCATGACTTACGATGAATGGAAAAACAACCATCAACTGGAAGCCACCGCCGAGCAGCTAGCAGCTATGGAAAAAGCTAACTAGGCCATTTGCTTAATAGCGAAGTGACAGGCCACTCAACTAGGATTTTAGCCGCTTACACGCCCAGGCGCTAACAGGCCCAAGGAGAATTTTTTCATGCAATCAGGTGACCTTCAATTGCAGCCCAAAGCCACGCCAGCGCAAAACCTTTGGCGCGACTGGAGAGGCTTTGTTGTGTTCATCTTTGTTATGGTCATATTCCGCTCAGCCGTTGCAGATTGGAATCAAGTCCCCTCTGGATCAATGCTGCCGTCTATCCTTATCGGCGATCGAGTCGTTGTGGATAAACTCGCCTACGACTTGCGTGTCCCACTAACACTGACCCGAGTTGCGCGGTGGGACAATCCACAAAGGTCAGACATCGTCACCTTCCAGTCGCCCAAAGACGGTCTGCTTCTAATCAAACGAGTCATTGGTATTCCAGGTGACATAGTCAGCCTGCAAGATAATCGGCTGAGCATTAATGGTATTGCCGGCGAATATGAAAAATTGCCCTTAGAAGTTATACACCCTGATTTACAAATGCCGTTTAGCCATGCCGACATATTTTCAGAAAAACTGCTGGGCGAAGAACGCCAAATCATGCTCTTTCGAAACCCATCAAAATCCACAGTAACGTCTTTTCAGCCTATTACTGTGCCCCAAGGGTATTACTTAATGTTGGGAGACAATCGAGACAATAGCGGCGACTACCGGGCAATTGGACTAGTGCCCAGATCAGCCATCATTGGGCGCGCGCAGACAGTGGCATTTTCACTAAACTACGATGACTACTATCTGCCCAGAGGGGATAGATTCTTAGCCGATCTAAAGTAGCGAAAGTTACTGGGCAAAATTTCGCAACTAGTTAGACTTGAGGGAAATGCCAAGCAGCCTAGTCTGACCCGCCACGCAAGCGCCGAATCAATACCTTGATCAAAGACAACATCAACGCCCCAGCTAAACCCGCAAAAACCAGTGCCACGACAAAAATTGCACTATATGCAAGAAACTGCAAAGTTTCCTCAGGCTCAATACCGTACTGATCGCCTATCCAAACTATCGCGCCTGATAGCGCCAGAGTGCCAAGAATAATTGTCCTGGCTAATTTGGCAGCAGAGCCTTTTTGCCCACTGGTGCGCTCACTAGCGTGGGTGCGCTCTCTTCGCGCTCTAACCGCGCGAGCCTTTTTATCTGCTGATTCAGTACTCATGTTCACTCAAGTATTAGTTGTAGGGTGCCCTGAAGCGGTGCCAGTCTAACGCGCTTCTAAGCCTTTGCCCAAATGGTTGCACAAGCAAAGAATTAAACTTAGGCGAAAAGAAGGTGTCAATTTCAGGTAGACTGCGCCCCTGCAAAATCTACCGACAAAAGAATTGATTAAAGCCAACCTGCCCAAATCCACCAGCGAGTATCGCTACGCCCGAGTTATATTACTTTTAGCACTAGTGTCCGTAGGCTTCGGCTTCACCGTGCTGTTCGCCATTCTTGGGCCACTAGGTCGAGAAGTTGGTTTCAGCGAGCTGCAAATCAGCTCAATCATTGCCGCGTCTTCCTTGGTGGTTTTTCTTGCCAGCCCTCGTTGGGGCCGACTCAGTGATCGGGTGGGCCGAAAGAAAATTATGATCTTCGGCTTGATAGGCTACAGCTGTGGCAACCTTCTATTTGCCATAGTCTTTCATGCAACCTTGGTCGGCATACTGATACCTCTAACGGGTTATCTGTTACTCATGCTTACAAGAGTTATGCATGCATCGGTAATGTCCGCAATTATGCCCGCCAGCAGCGCCTACATGGCAGACATCACTGACCTAAGTAATCGCACCAAAGGCATGGGTGCAGTAGGCGCCGCAAATAACTTGGGCGGCATTTTAGGACCTGCCATTGGCGGGCTATTAGCCGGCATCACGTTGCTAACGCCTTTGTGGGTAGCATCAGGTTTAGCCCTAATCACTGCGCTATTTGTCATCTTCTTTCTCCCAGACAGTCCAACAGCAACCAAAGCACCCGAGAATAAGGGAAAAAACCTTAGCTACTTTGACCCACGAATTTTGCCCTTCATTATCGTCGGCGCACTGATGTTTATGGGTATGGCATTAGTCCAGCAAACACTGGCTTTTCGTTTTCAAGACGTACTCGGACTCACCGCTGTAGAGACCGCCCAAACCTTCGGCATGGCCATGGGTTTTTCCGCCGCGGCTTCTCTAGCCAGCCAAATAGGTTTAATGCAGCGTTTTGATTTGTCGCCATTCCATTGGCTACGTATTGCTATGCCAATTCTCATTCTTGCTTTCGCTTGCTTAGCCTTGGCAGATAATCATTACCTCTTACTCATCGCAATGGTCCTACAAGGTGCAGGCATGGGCTTAGCTGGTCCAGCATTTATGTCTGGGGCATCTATGGCTGTTGAAGCTCACGAACAAGGCGCAGTAGCTGGCGTGGCCGGGTCTTGTGGACCACTAGGTTTCACCATTGGCCCATTGCTTGGTGGATTCTTTTATCAAATACAACCGGACCTACCCTACTGGTTTACCTTCGCTGTTTATCTGCCGCTATTTGCATTTGTGTTGAGCAAAACCCCTAAGAAAAAAGCCCAACCCTAGCCCCCACACGGTCTGCAGTTTTAAGAGAACAAACCCAAAAAGGCAACAAAAAGGCAATAAAAAGACAGCAAAAAATCGCCAAGCGCAAAGTAGCAGGAAAAATCCCGTCCAAGGCGTACAATCTTGGGACAAATTTCTACTCGTGCCACTATTTTGAGGAACTCTCATGATCAACGCAGCGACAACTCCTACTAGAAAAATAATCCATCAATCATGCCAACCCTACCTAAGTACCTTACTGATATGTACAGCAGTGCTAGCCCCAAGTATTGCACTTGGTCATGGCACGGCAAAGACACCTGCAGGCCCTAACGACCGCACTATCGATTTCCCCGACACCAAGGAATACAAGACATTGGTTGTCGACCTACACACCCACAGCGTATTTTCTGATGGTCACGTATGGCCAAAAATTCGCGTTGCTGAAGCACTGAGAGATGGCTTAGACGGCTTGGCTATTACAGAGCATTTAGAATACCAACCGCATAGAGCAGACTTACTCAACGCCGATAGAAACCGAGCGTACATTGAGGCCGCAAGCGCCGCTGAGGGGTCTACGTTAATAGTCATCCGCGGCAGCGAAATTACACGCGAAGCACCGGCTGGCCACATTAATGCCATTTTTATTGAGGACGCTAACAAGCTACTTAAGGTCAAAAACCCACCTAAGGATAAGTCAGATGTGCTGGGTTACTACACCGCCGCCAACCAGTGGCCCGCGCAAAATGCGGTTGAGGCTGCACATAAACAGGGCGCATTCATTTTTTGGAATCACCCTGACTGGACCAGACAAGCACCTGACGGCATTGCGCGCATAAACGATTTTCACGCGCAAAACGCCAAAAACGGCATTCTTAACGGCATTGAAATTGCTAACGGCGACTACTATTCCGAAGAGGCTTTTGCCATTGCCCTGGAGCACGACTTAGCGATCATTGGTGTGTCCGATGTCCACGACCTGATTGACTGGGACTACAAACCACATGAAGGCGGCCACCGCCCGGTGACCTTGGTGCTTGCCAAAGACAAATCTATCGCCTCTCTCAAAGAAGGCCTGTTTGCTAAACGCACGGTAGTTTGGTCGCGTAATACCCTAATGGGTCGCGCGCCTGACCTGATACCGATCCTTGAAGCCAGCCTGAGCACATCTAAGCTGACCTACCGTCCTGACACCAGTGTGGCAATTATCACCCTTAGCAATAACTCCGATATGAACATGCAGCTAAGATACACCGGGGCCCACAGCCTGTTACTTAGCCCAGACCGAATCACCGTGCCGGAACATGGCGAGTACGAGCTACACGTGAAGCCGGGAAAAGTGGTTGATACATTGGCCCTACCCTTTGTTGTGGAAAACGCATTGACCGCGCCTGGGCAAAACCCATCCATTGTGTTGAGCAGCCAACGCTAAGCGCGCAACTCGACCTCTTCATCAGTCCGGCGGTGTCAATTCGCAGCGCTGGTCTGATCTAATCATTTGCAAAAATAATAAGGAACATAACTATGCAGCAACCCATTTGGCAGGCCGCCAGCGCCGAACTTTACGGCAAAATTGCAATCGCTGAAGGCGTTTCCATCTGGTCTAACGTAGTGATGAGGGCTGAGTCCTCGCACATAGAAATTGGCGCGTTCAGCAACATCCAAGATTTCACCATGATTCATATTGCAGATGGCCCAACCATCATTGGCGCATATTGTTCAATCACACACCACTGCACCATTCACGGCGCAACCATCGGCGACAACTGCCTAATTGGCATTAACGCCACTATTATGGACGGCGCAGTCATAGGTGAAAATTCAATCGTCGCCGGCAACAGTTTGGTCCGAGAGGGCGCGGTGATTCCACCAAATTCAATCGTTGCGGGCACACCCGCCAAGGTCATAGCCCAGCGCAATAACTTTGTTGCCAACCGCCTGAACGCACTGGCTTATTACGACAATGGCATCGCCTACAGCCAAGGCAATCATCGAGTTTGGTCCGAGGACGAACAACAGGCAAAAATGGCTCAACGCAAAATAGACCTAGAAAAATTACTCGTCGGGCAGTAATGCTCGACCCCAACCCTCACCTAATGCGCTAGCTAAATAGGCTAGTGCGCTGATTTCTCCTCCTCCCCTTACTTCATTCCCTTACTTCATTCCCCCGTTTCTACCCTGCAACACGCCCTCTTGCACTTTCGCTTTCGTCTATATTTTTCGACCGTTGATCTTTCATATTTATACCATGGTTTAATTATTAGATAATTCAGTCTAATATATTTACCTTGGTTTTATTATTGGAGTATTACATGTCCTTGTCATTTTCTGCGTTTACGCCCAAGCAATGCCTAATCACCGGCAGCCTTGAAGAAGCAGCAATTGCGGCCTTCCACCACTTAAAAAGCCAAAGCGCCGAATCGGTACTGATTTTTAACGATGAAACCTACGCAATTATGGACAT
>CAJXUL010000085.1 GCA_913060615.1 uncultured Gammaproteobacteria bacterium
CTACACCTCTCTATTCGTCGGCAGCGTCAGATGTGTATAAGAGACAGGGCTATGGCTGACAACTTCAGCTCTTTTGCCTATACCAACGATGGCACTGCGTCCTGGCTTAAAAAAGGTGGGCATGGTCCTTTCGATGGCCCCGAAGACTTGGCTTTAGCTGAACGTTGCTTACTGGGCTTCAGCGCCGGTCCCCCCAGCCTTCCCGGACTCTATAACAACTATAAGCGCATTGTGCAGACTGAAGATCATGTGATGATTTTGCTAGAGATGGTCCATGATGCACGTGTGATTCGGATGAATTCTAAACATGGTCCAGCTAGCCATCGCTCGTGGCTAGGCGATGCAATTGGTCGCTGGGAAGACGATACCTTAGTGGTTGAAACCACCAATTTCCGCAACCAAACCGGCCTTTATGGCGGTGATGAAAACTTGTATCTGATAGAGCGTTTTACGCTACAAGAAGACGGCAACCTACTTTATGACTTCACGGTTAAAGACGACACCGCATGGACCCAGCCGTGGAGTGGCGCTTTCGTTTGGCAAACCTCTCAAGACAAGGTTTATGAATACGCCTGTCATGAAGGCAACTACGCTATGGGCAATATCCTGCGTGGTGCGCGGTTGCTAGAAAATGAGGCGCTGGCTGAACAGGCTGCAAAGCGCTAATTAGATCGGCTTTTAATAGCAGGTTTAAACAGGACTTTTGCCAAAAAATGGAAGGGGAGTACGCCTTGGAATCCGAGACATTTGATATTAGACCCGCTATCGATGCTGAAATGGGTCAACTTGGACTTATGGGTTCTTACTCATACGCCGGCGCTTTTGGTGATGGCGAAGACAATGTGGTCGCCACCAGTACGAAGGCTGAGTGGACCTTGTGCGCGTTTGACGAAGCCACTCGCACAGAGAAGGGCCAAGCGACTATGGCTACATCATTCTGCGCATTCCCGTTCACCACACGTGTAAATGGCAAGGCCATGGCCATGGCGGGTATTTCTACCGTGGGTACTCGGCCCGAGTATCGGCGCATGGGTTTGCTGCGCAAAATTATGACCAGAGCCTTTGCTGAGCAAAAAGAACGTGGTCAAAGTATTGCCGGGCTTTGGGCTTCTCAAGCAGCTATCTATCAGCGTTATGGCTTTACCCATGCAGGTATGAACAGAAACTATGCAGTAGACACTGTTGATATTCATTTAAGTTTGGATAAGTCCAGCCCCGCTTTAGAGTTACCTGTCGTGACTAGGTATACGCCAGCGCACGGGTTAGATGCTGCACGCGAGGTATACAAAAATTTTATCGCTCAGCGCACCGGTTACCTGCATCGCGGTAAGTCTTTATGGTTGAATAGTACGTTAGATGAAACAACGCCAGATGGTCCGGTTTATATCGCCTTAGCGGGTACACTTGCAGCGCCCCTTGGATATGTTGTTTACACGTTGCGGTCTAATCTTGTAGACAATCGAGCGCGTTCCCAAGAAATTAAAATTCGAGATTTTGCTTGGTTAGATTTAGCCGCCTATCAGAGCCTTTGGCAGTTTATAGGCAAGCATGACTTGGTTGGGCGCGTGGTCTGGGCGAATGCGCCCATAGATGATCCTGCGCTGGCCTTGTTTCAAGAACCAAGAATGCTGCACAGCCAGGATACCGAAGCCAGTTGGTGGCGCATTGTCGATGCACCTAATGCCCTGGCTCAGCGCGGCTACAGTGTGAATGAAGACATTAAAATCGGCATCGCGGGAGATGATCTGGCGCCCTGGAATAATGGCTGTTGGCGCCTTCGTAGTGACGGCGGCGAGGCCAGTGTTCAGCCAAGTAGTGATGAGCCAGACGTGACGCTGTCTATTAAAAGCCTAACATCTGTTTTCTGTGGTATGTATCGAGCTCAGGATTTAGCTAACTGGGGTTTGCTTAGCGGCCAGCCGAATGCCGTTGCCCGCCTTGACCGACTCATGAGTACCCAGCACGCACCGCACTGTCCGGACCATTATTGATGGGAGGGGCTGATAACGCCTCGCAATACCTTCGCCCTGAGGCCCGGTCAGGGCGCGTGTCCGTTGCCACCAAGTTAGCCCACGGCGTGGGTTCCATGCCCGGTAACTATAAAGAATTTGTCTTCAATACTTTTCTACTGCTCTACTACTCGCAAATTTTAGGTTTGTCCGCGAGCTGGGTCTCCCTAGTGCTGGCCATTACGCTCATTGTTGATGCGGTTACTGACCCCTTAATGGGCGCCATTTCCGATAACTTTAAGCCGCGAATGTTCTCCACTCTTGGGCGTCGTCATCTCTTTATGTATTTGGCCATCCTGCCTTTGGGCATATCTCTGTTTTGTCTTTTTTCACCGCCAAAATTGGCAAGCCAGCAGGCGTTGTTGGCATGGCTATGTTTTTGGGCCATTGCTGCGCGGCTAGCGTTTACACTTTACGTTGTGCCCTGGGCCGCGCTGTCTGCCGAGCTCACAGATGACTACGAGGAGCGGACCAGTATTGTTGTTTATCGAGTGGCCATGGCGTGGGTTGGCGGTATCGCCTTTCAGGTTTTTGTGTATACCTTTGTGATGCCCGATGTTGGCGAGAGTTACGGCCAACTCGACGTTAACAATTACTCCGTGCTGGCTTTTTGGTTAGCGGGTTTGGTCATGTTGTGGGCGGCGATCACCACGCATTTTACGCGTAACCAAATCCCCTATTTACGTCAACCTACTGATCCTGCGCCGTTAGATTTGCAACTGTTCCTAGCGGAAGTACGGCTTGCTTTTGCAAGCAGGAACTTTCGTTTATTTTTTGCTGTCGCTCTAACTTTTTTTGCCACCGCAGGCACGGGCGCAGTATTTGATATTTATATGAACACCTATTTTTGGGAGCTACGTAGCGAAGATCTGCGCTGGCTCGGCGTGTCCATCACATTCGCTTTCATAGCCTTGGCCATTGCTGGTCCCTTGCAAAGACGCTTTAGCAAACGCGATATCGCGGTAGTTTGCTTGGTGTGTTTAATCATCTCACTGGTCACTAAAGTGTCGTTTAGATTTACAGATATTTGGCCAGACAATGGCGATGCCAAATTATTGCCGTTGCTGGTGCTATTCACTTGTATTCAAATGTTCTTTGTCACGTTGTTCTCGGTCATGGTGGTGGCAATGTTGCCTGACATGGTTGACGAACAGCAGTTGTTGGCGGGTCGGCGTCAGGAAGGTGTTTTTGCCTCGGCATTTAGTTTTGCCAGTAAGACCACTGCAGGTTTTGGGCTGTTGGTAGGGGGGTTACTGCTGGAACATGTGATTGCTTTTCCAACCAAGGCTGTGCCGGGGGAAGTCCCAGCGGATACCTTAATCACTTTGGGTGTGGTTGACGGCTTATTGGTGCCTTGTTTATTTTTTCTGCCTGTCTATTTGCTTAGCCGATATTCATTGTCCAGAGATAAGCTGGCAGCCATTCAGGCTCAGCTACCTAATCAGTAAATTGTCCAACTCGGTAAGAGCGCACTTTTCGCGTGATTTAGAGATAGGATTTTAGTTAAAAAATTTTGAGGAAATTAGATGTTAGAAAAAGTACATCCATCCACCGTGAGTATGTGTGAGGACCGCCTAGAGCGCGTTACCCAGTGGTTAGAGGAACAAGTCAGTGGCGAGCGTTTGGCCGGTGCTAGCGTTATGGTGGGTCGGCAAGGCAAAATCTCTTATCTGCAAACAGCGGGCTATGCAGATAAAGAAATAGCGAAGCCATTTACACAAGACAGTGTGGTGCGGATATTTTCTATGTCCAAACCCATTACCTCGGTGGCTGCAATGATGCTTTACGAGCAGGGTTGCTTTCAACTTGACGATCCCGTAGCTAAGTACATTCCGGAGTTTGCGCATACACCTGTGTGGCGCGGCGGCGATGCCGATTTGCGTGAGACGGTGCCGCAAACCAGTCCAATGTTGGTGAAGCACTTAATGTCCCATACCTCTGGGCTGACGTACGGTTTTATGCACAGCAATGTAGTAGACGGTGAATATCGTAAGGAAGATATTGAGTTCATTAATTTCCAAGACAGCTTGGCAGAGATTGTTACGCGGCTTGCGAAGATCCCGCTTATTTCCCAGCCGGGCAGTCAGTGGAACTACAGCGTATCTACAGATGTATTAGGTCGCCTTGTGGAGATCTGGTCAGGCATGCGTTTGGCAGACTTTTTTCAGCAGCGAATTTTTTCGCCGCTGCAAATGCACGACACAGATTTTCAAGTAAAAGTGGAAAATCAAGATCGTTTTTCCGCACTGTATGGTCCTGCAAGCGGTGTCGATATGAGCAGTGTTGGCAAAGCAAAACTTGATTTAGAGAAGGTCGAGACTAGAGGGTTAACGCTCCAGGAAGGGTCGAGTAAGTCGCGGTATTTCAATGCGCCAAAGTCTGATTCAGGCGGTGGTGGATTGGCTGGCAGTATTGGTGATTATGGACGTTTTTGTCAGATGCTTTTGAATGGCGGCGAGTTAGACGGTGCGCGCTTACTTAGTCCAACTACGGTTCGATTTATGCGCACCAATCAATTGCCAAACGATTGCGATATGGCGGCCATGGGCCAGCCTGTTTGGAGTGAAACCAGCTATGACGGCATTGGTTTTGGTTTGGGTTTTGCTGTGGTCCTTGATCCGCCCAAGGCGTCAATTATTACCTCTAAGGGCGAATACCACTGGGGTGGCGCTGCCAGCACCTTTTTCTGGATTGATCCAGTGGAAGATTTGTTTGTGGTTTTCTTCACTCAGCTTATACCGTCTTCTACTTATCCGATTCGCCGGGAGTTGCGTGCGCGGATCTATCAGGCGCTGGTGGAATAACGGGTTGGGCAGACCTGTTATTTTGAGCAGTTATTTCTTGGAGGGTTTATGCAACTGGAAACTTTTAAAGCGTTAGGTTTGGACAAAGCTTGGGGCGATCATCATAGCTTTGATTTTAGTGTGAACGGGCGTGCTAACGCGGAAATTGAGCAAGCGCTGAATACGCCAGGGGATGCTCAGTATCACCCCTGCCCTGAAGCCTATGAGCGAGAGGGTATTGCCAAAGGTGAAGTGCACGTTTTTCGTGATTGGACGGAAGATAAGTTTTATCCGCATACCCAACGGAAGATTTCTGTATATGTGCCCGCTCAAAGTGGGGAGGGCGCGCAGCCCCTGAACTTGCTGGTGTTTAGTGATGGCGATGGCTACCTGAGCAGCAAAGGCAGTATTCGGGCGGCGAATGTATTAGACAATTTGATCGCAGATGGTTTGGTGCCCGCAACGCTGGGTTTGTTCGTCAATCCCGGCATACCTGAGGGTGTGACTTCTGTTAAAAATGCTCGGCCCGATCCTAAAGCGAACCAGCAGCGCAGTTTTGAATATGACTCGTGCACCCCAGAGTATGTAGAGTTTTTACTTCAGCGTGTACTGCCTTTTGTCACCAAAGAACTCGGTGTGGCATTGAGTCAACAAGCTGCTGACCGCGCTATTTGTGGTATTTCCAGTGGTGGCATTTGCGCCTTTAATGCTGGGTGGCATAGGCCAGATCAGTTTGGCAAAGTCATAAGTCACTGTGGCTCCTTTACCAATATTCGTGGTGGGCATAATTATCCCTACCTCATTCGCAGCACTCCGCGCAAAGCGCTACAGGTGTTTTTGCAGAGTGGTGAAATGGATGCAGAGATTGTTACCGGCAGTTGGCCTTTAGCGAATAAACAAATAGCCGCAGCGCTGGCCTTTGCGGGCTACCCGCACCGCTTTGAATTTGGCTCCGGCGGACACAACCTTCGGCATGGCGGCGCGTTATTTGCAGATACATTGAAATGGCTATGGCCCGCTAGCTGACCCCAGACTAAGCGCAGTACAAATTACGGAGGGGCGAGGTCTTAGCGCTAAGGGCTAAGGGCTTATGGCTATATAGACTAACAAGACGCAAACGATAAGTATTTATGCCATAGGAGCATATGCTTCCCGCAGATGCTGCGCTAGATCGGCATGAGTTAAGAGGTTTTTGTCGCAAATGGGGGGCGCTGGAAAATCGGCTTCAGACCCTGTTTTAGCCGCGCTGTGGGGTCTGGTGGCCGAGTGCCTGTGGCTATGCTGTTGTGAGCAGTATCTTCGCTGGGTACCTCAAGCGTGTGGTTGGCAAAGTTGCAATGTGGTCTTGGGCAGGGACGTAATTCAGCGGCACCGCTGCAAAGTTTGTGAGTTGCTTGGGATGAAAGTTTGTGGCTTGTTAGGTGAGCTGGCAGTTAAAGGTGTTGCGCCTTCCTTTGCCCAAGTTTTCTTTGCCCAAGTTTTTAGGCGTTAATGGACAGGTCTGGTTTTTTGCTTACCATTGCCCGGTAGTAATTACTTTATGGTCAAAAATTAGGCCTGAGTTTGCTGCTTTGTTGATCATTAGGATTGGCGGTTATTGTTAGTTTTTGGGTGACAATCTGTGGTTCCGAATAGCCCTTCTTAGCACCTCATCGGTCGATATTTTTGCCCCAGTTCAGAGACTTGTGTTATTTCGGTTTACGTTTTTTTGGCGTCTTGGGTGCAAGTAAATTCAGTAAGTCGATAATTACTTTTCGCTCAGTTTTAGGTAGGGCAAAGAATATTTTGGAAAACTGTACGGTTTCACTGTCGATTCTCTGCGAGGCCGGGTTGTAGTCACCTCGGACTTCAGCCGCTTTGAGGTCGCCTGATTTATTCCCTGACATTTGTGCTGTTTCAGCCGCACTCGCATACATTTCGCCGCGGCCGACGGAGAGCCATTCGTGGTTAACCTCCAGTATTATAGAAAGTTTTTCGAGGTTTTTACCGGAAGGTCTAGAGATTCCTTGTTCCCAGTGACTACAGGCTGCACGTGTGACTTGCAACCTCTCAGCGAGTGCTTCTTGAGTAAGACCTGCATGGGTTCTTGCGTTGTTGATGCGTTTAGATAGGGATGACATAAGTTGAAGGCTAGCCCTAGCGAAAAGGGTTGAATATGATATTTTTGGTATACAAAGTTAAGATAGCAAATATATCTAAATTTTTTTACTCTTTATCTCGGCAAATACAAGTTACTTGGCTCCGATACGGTGTGCCAAGTTTTAGAGGAAACTCGGAATACGCTCCTTGGCATGTCATCTTGAAATGGACACCCAAAATCATGCACGCAGAATCTAGGGCAAATAATGTCGTAACGTTTGTTCGGGCATTTAGTTTTGCAACATAGCACCGTGTGACTATAGTGAGGTTCTGTTTTTAAATAGCACCGCCTCAGGACCCAATGATGACTACCTACGTAACCGCGCAAATTAATATTCAGGACCGCGAAAAATACGCACTTTATGAGCAGGGTTTTATGGAAATTTTTGTTCGCTATGAAGGCAAGATGCTGGCCGTAGATGAAGCACCCGAGGTGTGGGAAGGGCAGTGGTCCTACACGCGTACGGTGCTAATTGAGTTTCCATCAGCGCAGGCAGCTAAAGCCTGGTACAACAGCCCAGAGTATCAACAGTTGGCGACCCATCGCTGGGCTGCGTCCAGTGCCAATATTGCTCTGCTGGAGGGCGTCATTGCGCCAACCTAGCCGTTGCAGTCGTTATGCTAGCGCCGGTTTAGCTCAAAACCAGTCAACGTTGCCCTTAGCAAATTAGGGCGCGCCCTCTGGTCCCCAGTGCACGGCTAAAAGATTTTCGAAGGGTTGCTTGTGGGAGCCAAAAGAGCGGTTGAACAGATCGCCGTCGGTAAAGTGTTCTAGGGTGAATCCCGCTGGGTCTTTCCAATAGTCGAAAACTTGGCTGCCGAGTACGTGCTTGCCTACGCCCCAACGCTGTTCATAGCCTTGTTGCGCGAGAAAATCGTGGGACTGCATGATGTAGTCCCAGTGACAGACTTCAAAGGCTGCGTGATTAAATTCGCTGTGGCCTGCACCGACCAAAAATAGCGTGTGGTGGTCTACATATTCCTCTCCACGGTCCAGGCGCATAAATGCACCCAATGTCTTGTCTTCGGTGCCGATATAAATTTCGTCACTGGTGATAAAGCCAATGCGCTCTTTGTACCAAGCCTCGCTGATGCGAAAATCTGTGACATTCAATACGCAATGTCCGAGTCTTTTAATGCTGCATGAGGCTTCGGTAAAACTCACCCTTTGTCCTAGTCTAGGGTTGGCCCGACGCTCTTGGTTCTCTTGGTTAATAGGTGAGCGTGACGGTGGTGGTAACTTGCTGGCCTGTGATACGCCATAAACAATGTCTACTTCATTGCCATCAGGGTCTACCATTCGCGCCCTCAAACCGCCTCCAGGTAGGTCTATTTCCTCTATTGGGACATGACCAATTGCAGCAATACGCTCTAACTCTGATTGGGTGAGCGCTTCAAAGCCCATGCCTTGGAACCTTGCTGGCCCCTTGGCTTGCTCGGCAATATAAATGTAGGGGGCGCTATCGTAACCTCGCGCAAATAGGCGGTCGCCTTTTCGTGAGACTTCAAAGCCAAAATCTGTAAGAAATTGCGCTTGTTTGTCCAGGTCTTCGATTTCGAAGCGCACGTAGGTTAAATCTCTGATTTCAGGCATTGTCTGTCCAAGGGTGCGGAGTAATGAACTTAAAGGTATGCCGGAAAGTTGCCCTGCTCAAGGGGAAAGTACTTCCTTAGGAGGGAGTGCTTCCTTCACAAGGAAGCGGCCCTTTGTTGTGGGTCGTGTAAGCATTTTGAGCTAAACTTTTTGCTATTCAGGAACAAGGCAGACACAAGGATAAGAAAATGCTCACATCGATCAGCAATAGCGGCGCGGTAAGAACCCTCGCCTTTAATCGCCCAGAAGCCCTTAACGCATTTAACGACGACATGTTTGATGCCGTGGCAGCTGATGTTCTGGCCGCTGCAGTGGACGAGCGCGTCAAAGTATTGGTAATCACTGGCACGGGTCGAGCATTTTCTGCGGGTATGGATTTGGCAGCTCAACGTGGTGGGCCTGCACCCAAATATGGTTTTCCCGGCATGTTTGAAGCGATTATTGAATTCCCCAAGCCCATTATTCTAGCAATCAACGGTTTAGGCGTTGGCTTTGGTTGCACTATTTGTGGTTTGGCTGACTTGGTATTTATGGCCGACAACGCGCGCCTGCGCTGCCCTTTCACCTCATTAGGGTTGACCGCAGAGGCCGCTAGTACGGTGACCTTCCCACAGCTTATGGGCTATCAAAACGCTTTTTGGGGGTTGTTGAGTTCTCAGTGGATGGATGCTCAAACTTGTAAAGACCTAGGTCTAGTATTTGCTGTGGCAGAGGCAGAGAAGTTACTGACCAACGTTGATGAGCACGCGCAGATTCTCGCGGCACAACCGCTGGCTTCACTGGTTGCGACCAAAGAGCTAATGATGGCGCCGCGGCGTGAAAGCCTGCGCGCTGCTTACAAAATAGAAAATGTAGCTCTGGCCAGCTTAATGGGTGGACCGGCGAATTTAGAGGCGGTGGCGGCATTTAAAGCGCGTAGACAGGCAGATTTTGCCAACTTCTAGGCGGATTTGAGGTGCAATCAGCCCTGCCGCCTTGCCGCTGATGCTCTGCTGGCCGGGCGGGCTTTGATTCTTCCAGCTGCCGATCTGTCGCCTTCGTTTCAAGTTACGATCTGCTCACCATGTTTGGCGTGCCGCAATACACCGTGCCGCTTCAAAAGTTCGGGTGCGCAGATGGTCTAAGCGGGCGTTTAGGTTACGAAAACCTAATGGGTCGTCGGTTTCGAGAGATTTGCCAATGATCAAATCAGAAAAAGTATCCATCCCGCCGTAGCAGCCTAAAATTAACGTCGCCCCTGCAAGTTCGTGGGCATCGACCTTAACCACGGCTCGACGCATGACCATGATCCAGAATTTTTCATCCGTCTCAACAAGCAAGCCGATTAACTCGCGGGTGGTATTGCTTAGATCGATAAATTGCTGATTCAGTGTTGTCATATTTAAATTCGAGATTTGAGTATCTAGGAGATGGGGCTGGCGCTAGCTTCCTTCGTATTGCGCAACTTTACTAGATAGGTCCAAATTTTAGTCAGATATTTATTCGCATCTGCTTAGTCGTGGCCGTTATGCCATAGAATCTATGCGCAAAAATAACGTATGGTAGTAGTCGAAGATATACTGGAGGGGTTGGTATGAGAGAAAATAAAGCACTGTCCGCTTGGCGTAATGATGAACAAACTATTGGCTGCTGGTTAAGCCTTGCAAACGCATATTCAGCGGAAGTGATATCCAAGCTGGGTTTCGATTGGGTGTGCATTGATATGCAGCATGGTTTGATTGATTACACTGATGTTGTAAATATGTTGCCAGCAATATCCAATTCAGATGCCACGCCCATTGTTAGAGTGCCATGGAATGAACCTTACGAAATTATGAAAGTCCTGGATGCGGGTGCCTACGGCGTTATTGTGCCCATGGTGAACAACCGCGAAGAGGCCGAACGCGCGGTTCGCGCTTGCCGCTACCCACCAGAAGGTAATCGTTCTTTTGGACCTATTCGAGCTGCACTTTATGCGGGACGCGGATATGCAGTTGAGGCTAATGATCAAATGGCGTGTATTGCCATGATCGAAACCGCTGAAGGGATAGCCAATGCAGACGAAATAATGTCTACACCGGGTTTGAATGGCGTATACATTGGGCCCGCTGACCTTGCGTTGTCTATGGGTTTGCCGGCAATGGGGGATCAGCCCCAACCGGAGCACTTAGAGATGGTCAAATCTCTGTTGGCCAAGTGTAAGGCCCACGGTATTGCCGCGGGTATTCACACAGGCGGCATTGAATACACCCAAAAGTATTTGGAGCTCGGATTTAACTTTGTCACCTTGGGCAGTGAGTCTGGCCATATGACGAAGAACGCAGCGAAAGAGTTAGCTGCGGCTCGCGGTATTGCTGAGAGCAAACGTGAAGGCACAGGTTATTAACCTACCTATGTTACTGCGCTTAATGTTGCTGGATAACTAGCCTAATGATCGTTTTTGTCTTAATTCTTGTTGTTGTGGTGTTTGCACCCAGCTTGTGGGTGCGCTGGGTTATGCACGCTTACTCTGAAGATTTAGACGGTATGCCAGGCACCGGGGGAGAGTTGGCCCAGCACCTTATTGAGCGGTTTGGTCTTGAATCGGTAAAGGTAGAAACTACGGAAGTCGGCGATCATTACGACCCAGTAGACAAGCGCGTGCGGTTGAGTGAGGCAAATTTTTCTGGCCGCTCGTTAACGGCAATTGCGATTGCCGCCCATGAAGTGGGGCACGCAATGCAAGACCATCAGAACGACCCGCGGTTGGTGATAAGAACTAAGTTAGTGCCTATTGCCGACAAGGTTGCTCGCTTTAGTGCTGGCGCTATATGGGCGGCACCTATTTTTGCTTTAATTACCCGTCATCCAGTACCGTTTTGGGTGCTCGCAGCTTGTGGTCTTGGCGGTCTCTTGATTCGCATGATGGTTCACCTTGTAACCTTGCCAATAGAATGGGACGCAAGTTTTGGTAAGGCGCTACCAGTTTTGAAAGCCGGCTCTTACTTAGGCGCAAAGCAAGAACGGGTGGTCTCCAAAATTTTGCGCGCGGCAGCGTTTACTTATGTCGCCGCGGCATTGGCAGATGTGCTCAACCTAGCACGTTGGGCTGCATTGTTGTTGCGCCGCTAAAATTAGAAAACAGTCCGAAAATAGATGTTTCTTTTCTAAAAAATGCAGGTGGTCTGCCTAGAGGCTACC
>CAJXUL010000086.1 GCA_913060615.1 uncultured Gammaproteobacteria bacterium
TGACATCGTTTTCAACCAGCGCATTGGTATTGGCGAAAGACTCTGCCGCCTGACCAAATTTACCGAGCTTAAGCTGACTATGACCCAGCAAGTACCAGCTCTTGGCGTCATCGGCGTTATCAGACAACCAATTTTGCAACCGCCCTTGCCAACTCAAAATATCAGCCTCATTGGCTTCCATAGAGAGCTCTAAAACAGCTTCAGCGCCACGTATTTCCGGCAAGCGGTAGTCGCCTAGATTGCTATATACGATAATCGATAATGCCACCAGAACCGGCCCTGCCAGGGCCAAAAACTTACGCCCGAGAGCTTGGGCGCCAGTTGATCTGTCCGTAACAAGTGACTGCTCATTCGTTGCAGAGCTTTCCGTCACATCGCCCTTTTCAGGCGTTTCCGCTAATAGCACGGCACCCAACTCGGCTTTAATTTCGTCACGAACTTCTTGATCCGCCGCATCATCCTCTAGCTCTGCCAAACGGCTTCGGTACCAACGGCTAGTGGAATCGCCACGAGTCTCCACACCTTGTCCGGCGCCACGCAAAAAGATAGGTAACGCCAAAAATGCAAGGCCAAGCAAAGCCAGCAGCACAAAACCCAACATTACTTCTCCTCGAGTAGGGTTGCTAAACGCCCGCGATCGGCGTCAGAAAGTTGCACTGGCGCCTGCTTACGAGCTCGGCCAAGTAACCTTCCCAGTATGGCGAGAGCCAATATTCCAAGACCTATTGGGGTCAACCAGATGTACCAAGTTTGCGCCGAAAATGGTGGATCATAGAGTACAAAGTCACCATACCGCTCACGTAAATAATCGCGGATTTGTTGGTCGGAATATCCTTCGTCCACCTGCAAACGATAAACCGTTCGACGCAAATCTTTGGCAATAGGCGCATCGCTACCGGCCAAATTAGTATTCAGACACTTAGGGCAGCGAAACTCTTCGATCAAACCCTTATAGCGCCTTTCTTCAACTTCATCTGCAAATGGATAGATATCAATCTGAGACTCGGCATGGGTGATTACGCCGCCCAGCATGAGCAAGCTAAACCAGCATGTTAAAAACGCTGCGGCGGATATTGGATAAGATTTGCGGTAGACGTTAGCCATCAGCGGTCCACACCTGATTGCTCATGCAGTTTAATGTCTAATGCTTGAAATCTTGGCAAAAGCTCGTTTTCCCAGATGCGTACATTAATATCCCCCACCCGCTTATAAACCACTTCGCCAGCGGCATTGAGTAAAAATGTCTCGGGCGCACCGTACACGCCTAACTCAATACCTAATGAGCCGTCGCGGTCATCCAAGACATAGTCGTAAGGATTACCGTATTGCTCCAACCATTGGACCGCGCGTTCCGGAATGTCTTTGTAATCAACACCTACCATCAATACATCAGTTTCAGCAGCAATGCGCATCAGCTGCTCGTGTTCACTTTTACAGGTCGGGCACCATGTGGCCCAAACATTGACCAACACAGGTCGTCCGAGCAGCTCCGCTTTAGTAATTTTAACATCTGGCTGCAGCAATGATGTCGCAGAAAATTCAGGAAAAGGTTTATTCAGTAGCGCCGAGGGCAGCTGGTTTCGCGCATCTAAACTAAAACCCACATAGCCCAACGCCAGAATAGAAATAAATATACCCAGAGGCACAAAAAGACTGGCGCGACTCATCCTTGTGCCTGCACCGCAGATGCTTTGGTTGCGGCTTTAGCTGGGGTTTTGCGCTCACGTACGCGCAGACTCTTATATCTACTGTCAAAAATCGCCACAACACCGCCCAAGGCCATCAGCAAAGCGCCTAACCAAACCCAGCGAACTAGGGGTTTGTAGTGCAGGCGGATAGCCCAAGCACCGTCTGTCAGCGGCTCACCAAGAGAGACGTAGGTATCTGCAAGCAAGCCAGCCTGAATACCTGCTTCAGTCATGACATTGTTACCAGCAAAGTAGCGGCGTTTTTCTGCCCGCAGTTCGTAGCTCCCACCAGATTCTGGCTCCATTAAAAAGACACCCTGTTGGGCTGAGTAGTTTGGCCCTTGCGCATCTACCACGCCTAGAAATGTCACCTGTTGCTTGGCCAACATAACTGAATCTTGGGGTGCCATACGCACATCTGATTCTTCAGACTGAGTAGCGGTAATAGCAATACCAATTATGCACACGGAAAAACCTAAGTGCGCTAACGTCATACCTATGTATGCCATTGGCAGGGTCGTGCCCTTACGCAAGCGCTTAAAAAGGTCAACACCGTGACTGATTACTACCCAAGTACCTAAGCCAACGGCAGAGGCAACCACTACTGAGGTAGGGTCTAGTACAAACCAAATAAACACCGCAAAAACCGCTGCCACAAGCAAACTAATACCAGCCGGACGCAAAGCTTCAACCTTAGTCCGCTTCCAATTAAGTAACGGCAAAATAGCCAACGCAATGGCTAAGACCAAACCCAGCGGGACAAAAAACTTGTTGAAGAAAGGCGTGCCAATTGAAATCCGTCCACCGGTAATGGCTTCATAACCAATCGGCGCCATGGTTCCCCAAAGCACCACAGCTAAGGCAACGATCAATATCAGGTTATTAATGAGCATGAAAAATTCTCTACTCAAAAAATTATAGGCCACTTGAGTAGAATTTTGACCAGCCCGCAGTGCATACAAGGTCAGCGAACCACCCACTACCAGGGCCAAAAATATCAAAATGTACATACCGCGTTCTGGGTCAACGGCAAAGGAATGCACTGAGGTTAAAACCCCAGAACGAACAATAAATGCACCCAATAAAGAAAACGAGAATCCGGTAATGGCAAGGAGCAAAGTCCAACTCTTAAAGGTACCGCGCTTTTCAGTCACTGAAAGGGAGTGCACCAAAGCAGTTGCGGCTAACCAAGGCATAAAGGAAGCGTTTTCCACGGGATCCCAAAACCACCAGCCGCCCCAACCTAACTCGTAGTAAGCCCACCAGCTCCCCAAAGTAATGCCGGCTGTCAAAAAAGCCCATGCCATATTGGTCCATGTACGCGACCAGCGTGCCCATGCTGAGTCCACTTGCCCCTCTAGCAATCCGGCGACGGCAAAGGCGAAAGGTACGGCCAAACCCACATAACCCATATACAAAAGTGGCGGGTGAACAATCAGACCAAAATCTTGCAGCAATGGATTTAGATCAGCGCCATCTGCTGGCGTCATAGGAATTAAGCGAATAAAGGGATTACTGGTGAACAGCGAGAAACAAATAAAGCCTAAATTGAGCAGCGCCATAATGCCTAGCACTTTGGTAAAGAAGCCGGTTGGGTATTGGTGTCCGCGCAGGGTCAGCGCCAACATCCAACCGCTCATGATCAGAATCCAAAGCAAGAACGAACCTTCATGACCGCCCCAGGTAGCGCTGACTTTGTAATACCAAGGCATTAACGAGTTCGAGTTATTGGCTACGTACGCGACTGAAAAGTCATCCGTGGCAAATGACCAAACCAGTGCACTGAATGACAACAGCGCCAATGCAAATTGGCCCATGGTCATAGACACGACACTGCGTTGCAGTAAGACGTTACGAGTGCCAGAAAGGCCTATTACGGCAGCAAAAAGGCTTAGGGAACCGGCTAATACTAGGCTAAAAAGCCCTAACTCTGGAATCAAAGTAAATTACCTTTTGCTGCTCTGGGATCTATTGAGGGCGCGGCTTTATTAGACTGAGGCTGTGCCTGCATATCTATATCTAAAAGCTCCGGCGGCATATAATTTTCATCATGTTTTGCTAACACTTCTTCGGCTTGAAAAACCCCTAGGGCATCCATTTCACCTTCAACTAAAATACCCTGCCCCTCACGAAACAGGTCAGGCAAGATGCCGGAATAAGCCACTGAGAAAACCGCCCCCTGATGATCGGTTAATGCAAAATCTACCGCTAAGGAGGTGTCACTACGCTTTACACTGCCCTCTAGCACCATGCCTCCTGCCCTAACCTTTTGACCTTCTGGGATCTTGCCAGCCACAACATCTGCAGGTGGATAAAACATATTCATATTTTCCCCTGAGACCAAAATCAATAGCCCAGTAACACCAGCGGAGACCATGAGAAGGAAGACAGTTAAATATAGGCGTTGTTTACGTTTAGGATTCATTGCTGCGCCCCTGCTTTGCAGCTATGCCTGCAACCTGCTCCGCCTGCCGAGCCAAAATGGCCCAGCGAATGTTCTCTTCAACACTACGCGACATACTGCGGGTAATAAAAAACGCGCCTAGCAGTACCACCAAGGTAGAACCATAAGCCACCCACACATAAAGCCCGTGGTCGCCCATGCGAAGAAATTCAGTAAACGAATCGAAATACATTTTCAGTCTTTTCCATGATCGGTTGTATCGGTTGTAGAGGGTTGCATTACTGCTGCTGGTGCGCCTTTACTAAGCATTACCTCAGCTACCCAACGACTGTTAGCTTCTCGAGTTAACACTTCCAAGCGCATACGCGACAATACTTGGTGCCCAGCAAAACAGTAGAATCCTAGCCCCATAATGAGGAGCGGCAGCCACATTTCAACTGGCATGGCAGGTTTTTCTGTCAATGAGAAAGACGCTGATTGGTGCAATGTGTTCCACCATTCAACCGAGTATTTGATGATGGGAATATTCACTGTACCCACCAAGCACACTAGGGCGCTGGCCCGAGCACGTAAATCTAAATCAGGAATCGCCTCGCGCAATGCATAAATACCAATGTAGAGAAATAGCAGCACCAGCGTAGAGACCGTGCGACCGTCCCACTCCCACCAGCTACCCCATGTGGGCTTGCCCCAGACACCACCAGTGAACAGCGCCAAGGCTGTTAGGACCATACCCAATGGCAGGCAAGCGCCAATGGCGACATCGGTTAATTTCATACGCCAAACTAGGCCAATAAATCCTGCCACGCCCATCCCAATGTAGAGACTTTGCGCCACCATGGCCGCGGGCACATGCACGTACATAATTCTGAAACTATTGCCCTGTTGATAATCTGCTGGGGCGAAAGCTAACCCCCACACAAGACCGGTAACCAGCAGCAACAATGCGCCTATCCCAAAGAAGGTCACCCAGTTTGTCGTGATCTCATAGAACCACCGAGGAGAACCTAGTTTGTGCCAATACTCTTTGAGCTTCTGGTTTAGCTTCACGCTAACGCTGCCTCTGATTAAAAGGAATTAAAAACATAATTTTGAGAGTTTTGAGTGCAGACAATTACTGCATCTCAACGCTGATTCTTAAACCAGCTAACGCTGCGAAAGGTGACACTATAAGCGCAGCAAGGCTAATTAGGGCCAGCCAATAGGCCTGAGCGGTATAGTTTAATCCCGCACCGGCAGCATTGACTATATCTGTACCAAAAATAAGTACAGGTAAAAAGAGTGGCAATACCAACAAGGCTAATATGATCCCGCCGCGGCTAAAGCCAACGGTAATGCCAGCGCCAATACTGCCGAGCAGACTTAGGGCCGGTGTACCTAATAACAGCGCCAGCATTGTGCCGGGTACAGCGGACCAAGACAGCCCTAGTAACGGACCAATAACCGGCGTTGCGATAACTATAACCAAGCCCGTGCCTAACCACTGTACAAATATTCTGATCAACACTGCGACAAAGGGTACGTCCGCCATAATCAGCGACTGCTCTAAGGTGCCGCTGTCATAATCCCGACGGAACATCGCGTCCAGCGAGAGTAACTGGGTGAACAATACCAATACCCAGAGAATGCCAGATGCTTGCTGAGACGCTTCGGCCACAAGCTGCGGCGCTGCGATAGCAAACAAAAGCGTACTGAGCAGCAAAAAAGCTAAGGGATTAACGACGCTGGCGCGCGCGCGCAGCAATATTTTCCATTCCCGCAAGAGCAATGCGCCTACCATGCGACCTGCTCCAGCGGCGGCCTTAAGTTCAAAATAGTCTTATGCGGTACGCTCAAATCTGTGTGCGTAGCACACACAACAAGGCCACCAGCTAGGCAATGTTCAGCAATAATTTCATTCAGCCAGCCCTGGGCATTTGTATCTAGGGCGGTAAGGGGTTCATCTAGCAGCCATACCTTACGTGGACTCAGAACCCAGCGAATCATCGCCACACGACGTTGTTGCCCCGCAGAGAGCTTGCCACAAGGTGTATGAGCGAGCGCCAAAATACCTAACCTCGCCGCAAGCATTAACGCGCGCGGATGGTCAAAGGGACAACTCTCAAGCCCAGCAAACCAAGCTAGGTTTTCAATGGGCGTCAATAGTTCATCTAGTCCAAGGCGGTGGCCTTGATAGACAGCTAGCGGACTTACAAAACTGCCCTGATATTGACTATGCAAGCCAGCCAACGTTCTCAAAAGAGTAGATTTACCTGCGCCATTTGCGCCTAGCAGCTCCAAACAGGTGCCGGCCTCTAAAGCCAAGTTCAACTCTGCAAAAAGCACACGACCGTCACGTTGACAGGCTAGAGAGTCAAATTGCAGTTTAAGCGAATCGGTCACAGTATGGGTCTGCATAGGCGTTTTGGGGCAGAACGCATTCTACCCCATATCACCGGACTACAGGCGCTAAACTGGACCTGTTCCAGTGAAGCGGCGGTATTAGAACTAGTCCAGAATATATCGGGCACCGAGATAAAATTGACGTGGCAACGCAGGGAAGTAACGGTAGTTGCCGAAAGCAAAATCTGCGCGATCCGCGTAACGCTCATCAAGTACGTTCATCACGCGCAAAGAAATTTCTGCTTTTTCGGTGGCCTGCCATTGCACACGCCAGTTCAAGACAAAATGCCCGTCGTACTTAGCAGTATTTGCAGCGTTAACGTAATGCGAACCGACACCACTTAATTCCAGCTCTTGCTCAGCCCTGTCACCCAACTTAGAGCTCCAACGCACCTGACCTAACCAACGCGGAGCAGAATCAAGGAAGTTGCCATCGGAGATTTGCTCGCGCCCATCGGCTGCACGATCAAAGTCGTATTTGTGTTCAGCGTAGCTGGTAACTAGGTCGAACCTATGTGCACCAAAATTTACATTGCCTGAGAACTCAACACCTACCGAACGGGTGCGTCCATCGCTGACATTGAAAGCTTCGGAGTCGCGCAAAATGAAGTTGCGTGTTTTTTCGGCGAACACTGCCGCGCTCAAATTATCGTTCTTATAGCCCACTTCAAGCGCATTTAAACGCTCGCTGTTTAGGTCGGCAATGGTTTGGCCGCCTCTCAATCTGTACAGCTCCGTTACCTGGGGAGGACGGAAACCTGTACTAATCGTTGCGTAAATCAATGCTGCGTCGTCTAGGTCGCGTTCTACGCCCAAACGTGCGCCAACGTTACTAAAGTCGTCTTCACGGCTTGCAGGACGCGTATACAAACACCCGCCTCGACTACAAGCTGTACCGTCATCACGGGTGTTGCCAGTGATGTGGTTATTGGTGTAATCGTAATTTAAATACTCAAGGCGCAGACTATTAATGAGTCGCAAATCATCAGAAAGACTATGCACTAAGTCATAAAACCCAGCAATTAACTGACTGTCTACATCATAGTCATAATGCAAACCCGCTGGGCGCGTTGCCACTAAGAAGTCACTGCCTGTGGTTGGCAAACCTTGGAATTCTCGCAAGCCACCTGACATAAATTCAATCTGACCGCCCAAGTGAAGCTGGGTATTAGACTGGCTGAGATCGTAATCGACAATCAAGCCACCACTGGTTTGATCATTATCTTCCAACGGCTGGCCTGGCAAAAAGTGCTGTAAAAATTGCATCTTTGAGCGGCGCAAATAAGGCTTTAGTGTCCACGCGTCCTTTTGCAGCTCTGAGTTAATTCGCCCAGACCATGCATCTCTGAAGGCTTCAGGATTGGGGTTTGATCTACGCAGTCCTGCGTCATCATAGGCTTCGAAACCGCGCACATAGCCGCCTGTTTCTTGGTTTAGTAAAGTTACGGTGGCTTGGTTCTTTACTGACCAACCCGACCAATCTGTTAAATGACTCAGATGTAATTTCTGCTGGCCATAACCAGAATCTGCGCGATATCCGCCAGAGCTGGCAGAGACCAAAGCAAAACCAAATTGATGCTTGCCCACTTGCTTGCCCGCTTGCAGATTCACTCGATGAAAATCATAGGGGCCCACTTCAACACCAATAACATTTTCGCTAGGCACTGGCGTAATAACGTTCACAGCGCCGTGCAGCGCATTGCCACCTAAAACAGCACTGGCTGGTCCGCGCCATACTTCAATGGCAGCTGCTTGCTCAGTATTCAACTCAAACAAGTTGTTAATATTGCAAAAACCGTGGGGACGCAGCGGAATACCGTCTTCTAAAAATGCGAACTCTCCACAAGCACCGGAACCGGTATAGATCGCAGAGCGAATAGCGGTAAGGTGCTCTTGACCGGATCCCTTGTTGACCCATACACCAGCAACTCTATTCAACAGGTCACTTGAGTGGGTGGCAGCAACTTTGGCAATTTCATCACCACTCAATACGCTTAAGCTGCCACTGGTGCCAAGACGGGCCTGAATGGAGCCACTACTGGTGACAATGACTTCCTCTACTGCTGCATCTGAGCCCTGATCCACCACCTCAGCTGCATTGACTGAGAATGAAACGAGCGATACCGCACCAAGTAGGGTAAGCGCGGATAGTTTAGGGAATCGATTACTAATGCCGGACATAAAAATGTTTCCTAAGGGAATTTGAGCTTTGCGGCGCACCTTACCGAGCATTAGTTCGCCTTGCAATTATCACCTGCGGAAAAAGCGAAATGTCCAAAAAACAGTGCTCAAAAATCAGCAGAAACCGAACTGGAAAAAGGTGGCATAGCGCCATTGAGGTCAACCTCACCCTGCAAGGTTGTTTGAAAAGACAAATTAAAACTCTGCCCAGGCTGTAAGGGTTTTAGATATTCCCAACGTAACCACCGCCAACCGTCGGTTGGCCCCACCGCTGAAGCAGCGGCAACAAAGTACTGGCCGTCCGCAGACACGGAGAAAGCGGTGAGAATGTCTGCTTGCAGTAATGTTTCCGGCGCCAAAATACTACCCTGAGGCACCTTGTCTTCTATGCGCAAATGGCCCTTTGGCACAGTGTATTGGCCGTCATTCTGCACCTTCAGCGCATACAGTAATTTATCCCCGGGTGCGGCAACTACCGCATCCATCCACTCATAGGTGGGTTCAACAATGACATTGGTTAAAGATCTATTGGAGTCTTGAATATCGCTCGCAGGCGCTGTCTGAACAATTGATAAAGGCGCTACTACCTGCTGTCTGTGGACCGTGGTAGTAATTGAGACCTGCGCATTGACACAGCAAGCCCAAAGAGTGGCAATAAACCCAACGCTACTTAACCGCGCAGCTCTAGACAAAGAAGCGCTTAACGAAGATCTCAACAATTTAACCCTACCTCCACTATTACCGCTTGATCATACTATTTGGCTTAGATCACCTATTGGATCGCTTAACTACACTGGGCCTAGCCCGAAACTAACACAATATCTATGTGTTCGTTCTCAGGGTAATAACAAATCTCTGCATCACCTTTGCGCAACATCGCCATAACCCGTTGACGCTTTTCTTCCAACGTATAGTCTTGGTGGCCATAGTCCGTGCCTTCGCGGAGTATGAACGCATCCAGCACGCCCAAAAGAGCCGACTCAGACAGCTGATCTATCGGCACAGTGATCATATTTTCATTATCCATAGCGCTTACCCACGACTACCGGACCTCGGTAATATCAATACGCCGATTCTCTACCGTCTCAGGCTCAACATGCCGGTTTTCGGCAATTAAACCTTCAAAGTCATAGTGACGCCTGTCGCCCAAATGAGACAGCGTAACGCTGTTTATGCTGCGGGCAATATTCTCCACCCGCCCCGGATTGCTCTCGTCCCAGCCAACCAACATTTCCTTAATCACCTGACGCTGAAGGTTGTCTTGAGAACCGCATAGATTGCAGGGAATAATGGGATATTGAGCGTAGTCAGACCACTTACTGATTAGTGACTCACGGCAATAATAAAGCGGGCGAATCAAAATATTACGGCCATCGTCGCTGCGCAACTTTGCTGGCATCGCTTTGAGCTTGGCGCCATAAAACATATTCAACAATAACGTTTCAACAACGTCATCCGCGTGGTGTCCCAGAGCTATTTTGGTGGCGCCTATTTTCTGCGCGTGGTTGTATAAAATACCTCGACGGAGTCGAGAGCATACGGGGCAAGTGGTCTTTCCCTCTGGAGTCAACCGCTTAACAATACTGTAGGTGTCTTGCTCGATAATGTCGTAAGGCACGCCCATCTTATCTAGATACTCCGGCAGAATCTCCTCAGGAAATCCTGGTTGCTTTTGGTCTAAGTTAACCGCCACCACCTCAAAATTGATCGGCGCGTGCTGCTGAAAGCTGAGCATCAAATCTAATAAGGTATACGAGTCTTTGCCGCCAGAGAGGCAGACCATAACCTTGTCGCCCTCTTCGAGCATGGCGTAATCGGTTAACGCCTCACCAACTAGCCGCCGCAACTTTTTGTGGCACTTGTTTTTTTCGTACTGACCTTTGCGTGGATCGGCAATACTCGAACTATGTAAACCCATTTTTCAACCTTAAATTAAACCGCCTATTACAGCGGCCTTGCACACAAGTGACTGGCCGCGGGCTTAGTTTAACCCGCGAAGCACCATCATGGGTGGCGTATCTACTAAACTTCTACTACCCAATAAACCCACAGTGGCGATAATCAGCGCGCCGGACACCGGACCTAAGAACCAAATCCACGGGTGCAGTGAAGCGCTGAGGTTGAATACCTGACTCTGCAAGATACCCACTGTGAGTTCGGCACCAAACACAGCCACAATGCCAGCGAAGGTGCCTAATAACAGAAACTCAGCTGCTAACGAACTACCGATTAATCTGCGGCTACCGCCCAGCGCGCGAATGAGCGCGTGTTCAGACATACGCGAATCTCGACTGGCTTGAATACTGGCCACCAGCACCAAACACCCGCTAATCAATACCAAGCCTAAAACTAATTCCACCGCTTGACTGACCTGAGCGACGATCTCTTGGATTTGCGCGATCAACGCATCAATTTCAATCACGGTTATGGTTGGATAAGCCGTTAACAGCTCGTTAAGAAAGCGCTTATCTGAACGCT
Organism: uncultured Gammaproteobacteria bacterium; assembly: GCA_913060615.1. Lineage (GTDB taxonomy): Bacteria > Pseudomonadota > Gammaproteobacteria > Pseudomonadales > Azotimanducaceae > UBA4421. Next base: position 11,134 of record CAJXUL010000086.1, read on the forward strand.
GCAAAAAGAAACTAGTCATGTAAGTCGCAGGGAACTCTTGCAACGCACCTGGAGAAAAAATGATGAAAAAGTTAGGACTCATACTTTCCCACTCTAGTGTTCTGATACTGGTCACTTTGGCAGCGATCTGCTGACCGCCAATATCGAACTGCATGTCATCTCCCAAAGAGATTCCCCAGCTTTTGGCGTAGTCTGCTTCCAGCGACACTTCGGGCGCTGTTGCATCCGCCGCCCACCACTGCCCTTCAACAATGGCATTGCTTTCGGGTGGATCAACAATCCAAGTTAAGTTTCGCTCTGAAGTCAGCCGCGACCCGCTGCGCTCTCGCTGTAAACTGTCTTGCCACTGTTTCGCCCCAATGTCTGTCTCTTATACACATCTCCGAGCCCACGAGACGGACTCCTATCTCGT
>CAJXUL010000087.1 GCA_913060615.1 uncultured Gammaproteobacteria bacterium
ATCTACACCTCTCTATTCGTCGGCAGCGTCAGATGTGTATAAGAGACAGTCTTACTTCTTACCTCTCGCACAAGCTCATTAATCCTTTGTGCATGATCCGTTGTCACCTTGGTTTTGTGCCAGAATCAACTTTGCACTTTTGATTCCAAACTCGCCAAGTTTCGAGCGTACTCTAAACCGTATTTGCGACAGACTTCGTTTAAGCCTAACGCGATGAATGATTATGTTCAGTGGTTATTATTAACCCAATCAAGTGTGCCTGTAATTCGGGTGAGTAATCAGGTTTCGTGTTGATTATTGAATACGCTCAAAAAATTGGCCTCCGATCAATTCGGTGCGTACCACTATTAACCTACTGCTGGCATTTATGCAGTTTCTAGCGACCTTGCAAAAAAACCAAAACAAAACCGTATAAAACGCCACCTATCTCAGCATTTAGTTTGAATGTACTTTGTCGCTGACATTAATAATTAAACATCTGGAGGTATTATGCCTGGGGGAATGATTGGCAACATACCATTAACACACTCTATACCTTCCTTCTTCAATCTGCCGGCGTCCGATGCGTCATCTGCTCTCACAATTGGCGCGGCGATTGCAAGTGCTGAAGAAGAACCCATTATTTACGCTCAAGAAAAACACGGCACAGTTCAAGACTTTCTTAACGCGCCTGAGTTCGAGATTTTTAAGCTGCAATATAAAGACGATATTCAAGCCATGAAGGACATAGTCAACGACTGCCTACCAGCTGATGACGCGCACACATTCATCGACAAGCTCAAGGTATTTGAACAACATCTTTTTCAAAACCCAGAATATTTCTCGACCACAATAGATGTACTTTACAGTAAGGCAAAAGGAGAATTTCATAATCTAATTGCAATGCTTAATCTACCTACTACTACCAGAGATCAGAAAGTAAATGGTTTAGAGTTGGCGCTCAACGAAATAGATCTTTGCGCAGAGGGCGTCGCAACTAATGTGAGTCGCGCTCATGCAAATATGAAGTACCTAGTCAGTGGAGTTGCTGGTGAGCTCGCCAAGATACGAACTGATATTGTTTATGCCGAAGCCCACGATTTTGCCCAAAAGCATCATGGAAGCGCGCTGGATTGGGCAAGCAATCAAATGCACTACGTCAACTCCTATGTTGCATCGGTAGCCGCGGAGATGGGAATTACTGTGACTAATGATCGGTTCGCACCGCCATTAGAGCCACCTCTAAATGAACAGTTTGGCTTGCGGGTAGCAACCGCTGTAACCCCATGGCAAATTGCACGGACATTAGCAGATGGCTATTTTGACAAACTCAGTCAAATTTTACAGAGCCACCATGTACCCATCAACGAAAACCGTTCCTTTGAGGAAATGTTTGGCGTAGGTGGGAGTGGAAACAACCTTCATAAGGAAATTAATGACTCAGTAGCATACCCACTTGGGGCGATAATCGAAAAAAACAACTTCGACGCCTATCAGTTTTTAACTCTGGAAGGTGATGACCGTTGCAGTTTCGCTGACGTTCGAACACTAATGCGTACTGAAATATCGAAGGGCTTGGTTAATATATTATCTGCAAAACCTGTAACACCGACTTTGTTTGCAAAAGATCAGGGATCCGGCGATCAGATCATGCACCTAGGGGGCGTGAGATACTGGGTTGAAAATGGGGCGGGGGTGCAACGCTCATTAACAGCGTCAAACTTGGACAAATTGCAATTATCTTCATGGCAACCCAACCAAGTCCATGACCTATGCCAGCAGGCCATTGGGCAGACTACTGATCCAAATGAGCTACTGACGTTTATGACTACACATGATCGGTATTTTACTGAAGAGGCAGATGCGGGAGCGGCACATGCACCACTACTTGGTGCGCACTCAGAGCTGAAGGAAAAGCTGTATCAATTTATTCTCGATAAATTGTCTACGGACCCTTTAATTAAGGCTGTGGCCTTAGCCCATATTGAAAACGCGTCAGCAGACGAGCTAAAGCAATTATACCCACTGGTGCAATTTAACGCAGATTTCAAGGCGGGTTATTTAACCGCCGCAGTAAAGCAAAATGTTGCTGTCAGAGCTGACCTAGTATTTGAATGGCTAGCAGATCTCAATATTGTTGGAAATCTATCCACTGAAACTCTTAACGCACATTACCCTACCAACCCAAATCAGTTTCTAGACCTGATTCAGCAGGCTGTAAGAATTGGTCATGAAAGCGCAACTAAGCAATTATTGACTACAAACCTTGATCCTAACGCAATGCTCCACGACGGTTCATATCTAATACATAATGCCACGATTCTTGGACATACAAGTATAATGCGTACCCTCATTGAACTCTCTAATATCGACGTTAACAAAGCAACGATCTATTCTGGTGAAACTGCACTGAGTGTGGCAAGCAAATTCCGGCGCCTAGAAGCTGTAAAAGTACTTTTAGAGGGCAATGAGATTAATGTGAACCACCAAGACCGAGTTGGCAGAACACCATTTTTTACGGCCTGTCAAAGCAACAACCTTGAGATAGTTGACGTCCTTGCAGCAGACGCTCGTGTCGACCTTAATCTAGCCAGAAACGATAAAATGAACGCGCTACATTACGCCTGCAATGATGGACGTAACGTGCTGGTTAAAACATTGCTAAAGAGCGAACGGCTTGACCCAAACATTGCAGGACCTAGAGGGCTTACCGCCCTACATTTCGTCGCCCAATCAAATAACCTCGACCTTGTGCGAGCACTGTTGGATGTTAATAGGGTAGACGCAACTTTGGTATGTGAAAATGGTCACACGGCACAACAAATGGCAGTTGCAGAGGGGCATCGGGAAGTTGTGGATATTTTCAACGCACAGCTTAGTGCTGCTAATCCGAATACTTAATGGATGTTGTTTACCAAATCATTTTTTCGCTTTCTTTTTTGGGTTTGCTCCTACCCCATTTGTCTGCGTAGCTTCGCGGATGCATGCCCCCCTTCGTTTTGTAGGTGGCTTTCCCGTTTAAAAAGTTGTCTATGACAGCATGTATATACATTTCAGCTCGTTACCCAATTGCTTTACGTTGTCTGTTGGGCCCTTCGTCATTCTATGCTTCGGCTTGCCCACCACGGTCTGGGTTTTGCTGCGGCCCTACATGGTTGTGCCGGTTTCTTGTTGCTGTAGGTTGGGTAAGGGGGGACATAACACGCTCTCAAATTACCTATTGGGGTTTGGGGGGATATTTGCTGCCGGCCAGTTTCGTTTGTGGCTACTGGAATTTGTTTACAATAAAGGGTGGGGGTTTTTGGGTGGATATAGACCAACAAAATGTGGTTGTTGTAACAATTACTGCTTAGACAATAAGGCCTAATACTGTAAGCGTTGGATGGTTTTCGCTTTGGTAAAATCAATGAATATTGTTTTTTGGCGGCCTTTTGTCGAATTTACGGTGAGTCGTGTTGAGTAATCGTAACGCAGTAGTCATTCGGTTTAACGCAGAACAGGTGCTCAGAATGTCAACGATGCGGTTGGTTAGGTGTTTACGGTTGGCGGTTGCTCGCTTTTGCCTAGAGCTGATTTAGCTAGGGTGAGACTGTGTGCTGTTTTCCGAGTGAGCTAGATTGACCTTGTTGCCTATTTTGCAGTGATACCGCTACCTAGTGTGGTCGCTGAGTTTGGCGAATACTAGCTGGCAGCTTTCTTTGGCAATGAAGGCGGTGGAATTTCAATAAAGTCAAAGGTCGGACTGAAGCCATCATCACCTGACGGCGTGTCGCCCTGTTCGTAGCCGTCTTCAGGAAGGTCAGATTTGTCTTGGTCGGTGAGGATGTTGTTAGACCTGCGTCCATTGAGCTGCTGGCCCTCGTCCATTTTTTCTAAAGCCACCTGCGCCTTTTCTGCTAATTCTATGCTCCAAGGCATTTTGTAGGCCCGCGGATCGCCTATCGGTATGCCTGCTTCATCGGTAGTGCGCAGCCAAAAGAAAATTGCGCCTGGGTCTTTGCTCCTTTTGTCTGGGTCCTCAATGGTGATCCACAGCACTCTGAAGGACTCTGGCATGCTGGCTTGAGTCGCCCAGCCCAGACTGTCTCGATAGCCAAACCAGGTCAAAATGTAAAAAATTGAGACGATCACGATCATCGAGGCCTTCACAAAGTGCGATAGTTTTGTGCCAACGCACAATGCCAGTAACAGCGCCGCAACTAACGCGTAAGCCAAAGATAGGGTAATTGATATATCCATTAGGATTTATCCTTAACGGCTCGTGTAATGAGCTTTTTTGGACGTTGGCTGGTGCTTGCCACCGCACCTTGGGCATCTAAAGTGAAACGCACAGCCGTTTGCTCATCGCCGCTACCGGTTAGTTGATGAGTGCCGTAATAAACCATGCTCACAGTGGGGTTGAGCTTTTCGATTTTAACCGTCACTGGCAGCGGCTCGCTGTAGTTAGACTTGTAGTGCAGTAGATTGACCACATACTCCCCGGGTTGGGCCGCGCGCACTGTGACGGTTTCTTGATTGATCGGGTTAGACACCTTAACGCCATTAATGGTGATGTTGTCGGCAAACACGCCACGGTCATCGCGGTCTAGGTGCATGAGGCCGGTATCTCGATTGTGATACCACACCAAACCACCTTGAGGGTCTTCCACTAACGCGTCTACATCGTCCGGGTGTTTATCTGCCCAACGAATGGTAATTAAGATCTCTGCCTTGCTCTCAATGTCGCCGGCTTTTTCCGGCGTGCTGATGAGCATGAATGCAATGGCAAACATGAAGGCAAAGCCCAGCAGAGTATTAAACAGCAGATCGGTAAAAACGTCCTGCTCGGTGTTTTGTTTAAATATACGATGACGCACTATAGTGGCCTAACGTACGTTAAGCGTTGTGCTGAGTTGGGCTCAGCGTTGCTTGATCCGGGGTATCCCGCGCCAGTTTTACCTGACCCAGTTTTACCTGACTAAGCACAGTTAATTTATTCACAAGGTCTGCCAGTGAGGAGTCGAGTAAATAATACTGCATCTTCAGCAGCGTACTGGTCACCAGGCCTGCGAGCGTGGTGTACAGAGCAACAGCCATGCCGCCGCTCATAGCTGAGAGTAGCTGTTGCATTAACGAGGGGTCGAACTCTTCAATTTGGCCGATGGGCAACAGCATTAAGATAAAGCCAATGACAGTGCCGGTGAGTCCCAGCTTTAGTAGCAGGTCTGCAATGAAATGCCCAGGCGCATGGGTATTGGTGAGCTGATCGCCTAGTGTGTCTATCAGCAGACGGGTGGACTGCGCACTGTTTTGGTTTTGCTGTTGTAGGCTAGTGAGGAAACCGCCCACGTAGCCTTGTTCCCGAATGTCGTGTTGGGTAAGCGAGCCGTCTTGGGCATCAGCTTGGTCTATTGCGGCGCAATGCTTATGCTCTTCGTTGAGAGACCATGCTCTTGCTAACCAATGTAGCGTTGCCAAGCCGTACAGGGCGAAGATCACCCACGAGATATAGCTGCGATCTGAGGTCAAAGCCAGTGCTAGTAAGCCGGTTGTTGAGAGCAGGAAAAATCCAAAGAGGATTAGGCCAAGCAATATGAGTGCGTATAAGAATAGGCGTTGGTCTGAAGTTGCGCTCACGATCTTGTTATCCTTGTCCCATTACATGATCAGCTTACAGCTGCGCATAAGCGCCACTGCTCTGCTATTTTTCTAATGTTTTTTGGAATGCAGAAATCTACCAACGTCATAACTTCTATGACCGTTGTCTGACTAGATTTGCCGTTCCCTCTCCGTGAGTAATGATGCCGTTGCTGGCAGCTGGGGGCAAGAGTTGCGCGTAAGCATCGAACCCTCGCCTGGCATTACTTTTAGGTGCCCGCTTGTGCCTTCAGGGTGACTTTTGCTTACCGGTAAAAGTCAGGTGCGGTTTTCAGCGTTTTGAATAGTGCCAAATCATGCTCAATCCAAAACTGCGCACCTTCCTCTGTGACCAAAGATTCAACTCTGTCCATGGAGGCTAAAGTTTGATCTGCGTTGACGTTGAATAATGGCACCCGCCGCTGGGCGCGGTTAAAGCGGAAATGGTACAGATCACCAGATAGTACCAACGGGCCGTATTCGGCTAAATCAACAAATAGAACCTGATGCCCTTGGGTGTGTCCCGGCGCGGATATAAGGCGCACGCGACCGTCACCAAAGACATCGTGGTCACCGTTGAGTTTTATCAACTTAGAGTTCTTAATTTCCCGCAATAGGTCTGTCTGTACCCCGGGTCCGGGGGGTTCGCCCTCGGGTAAAAAAGCGGCGTCATAATCAGCTTCTTGGACTAACCACGTGGCGTTTTTAACCTCGTTAGCCACACCAACGTGGTCGAAGTGTATGTGGGAAAAAGCCACGTAGTCGAAACTGTTGAGGTCGAACTTCATGCTGCTTAGTTGCTGCGCAAGGGTTTTATCTAGCCGGACGCTCGAACCCTGAATCTCTGGGCTCCAGCCAGGCGTGGCCGCAGTAGCAGAGGGCAGGCCGCCATCCCATAACAACGTGCCCTTGGGGTGCTCAATAACGTAGCAAGGAACCACCAGCTCACGCACGTCAGTTTCTTCATCGCTTAAGCCGAAGGCCGCCACAGAGTTCATGCGAAATTGGCCGCAATTAAATACGTAAAGCCTAAGTTCGTCAGGTTGCACAAGCGTATTGATTACCTGCCCACTCACCGCTTTTTTCGCAACCTCATCTTGACCTGTTAAGGGCTCACCGCAACCCGTCAAGGTTGTAGCCCCCAGCAAGATACTTATAAAGATCCCAGTTCGCTTAGACATAGTTAGCCTCTCTTTATAGTTGTGTTGCATAGTTGCGTTGCATAGGCGCGTTGCATAGGCGCGTTGCATAGGCGAGTTGCGCTTATTCCGCGTAACTAGGGTCAAGACGGTTGGCTAGGCGCAGCATGGAGGGCCATGCAACCTTGCTCAGTCCTTCCCAAGAGTTGGGGTTATTGAAGGTGCCTTCCATCATGTCGATAGCGCCCTGGTTGGGCATATTCAATGTGCCTTGCATAGCATTGACCTGAATTTTGCAAGCGCGCTCAAGGTAGTACAGGCGCATAAAGCACGAGGCAACGCTGCCGCCGGCAGTGAGCGTGCCGTGGTTGCGTAGCAGCATTGCGTTTTTAGTGCCCAAATCAGCCACCACGCGTTCGCGCTCATCAAGGTCTAGCGCAACGCCTTCCCAGTCGTGGTAGGCAAGGTCGTGATAAACGAAGAGGGCGTGCTGGGTAATGGGCAGCAGGCCTTCTTGCATGGTTGCCACAGCGACGCCGTGGTCAGTGTGCAGGTGCATCACCGCGTGGGCATCTTCACGCGCCATGTGCACGGCGCTGTGAATGGTGAAACCGGCGGCATTCACCTCATAGCCATTGTTTAAGACAATGTTGCCTTCAAGATCTACTTTGACCAGGTTAGATGCGGTGACCTCGCTGAACTGAAAACCATAGGGATTGAGCAAAAAGTGTTCTTGAGGCCCAGGCACTCGAGCTGAGAGGTGGGTGAAGACCATGTCGTCCCAGCCGTAGTGCGCGACTAATCTATAAGCTGCGGCTAAATCTTGGCGCACTTGCCATTCTTCTGGGGATACTTGGTTTTTAACATTAACCACTGCAATAGTTGCTTCGCTCATAAAATCTCTCCTCGCTGACGTGTACTTGTTCGTTGTTAAGAAAATACCTTGAAAGGGCTATGGAAGGCTAGCTTTCTCAGCTCGACATCTAGAGTGAGCAGAGCGTTTAGAGCGTTTAGAGCGTTTAGAGCGTTTAGAGCGTTTAGAGCGTTTAGAGCGTTCAGAGCATTTAGAGAAACAAAGAAAACCCAAGAATAGTCTTAGCGGTAGGTCTGCCCCAGTCGCCTAAAAGCCTAGAGTTAAGAGTGAAAGGGTAAAAAAACGACGGCAGGGTATTGGATAACCTTATTGGAAAGGCGCTTAGAGAAAGCTTAAGGAAAAATCATAGGGAAAAATCATAGGGAAAAATCATAGGTTAAAAGTGTAAGAAAAAAGCATAGCGGAAAAAACAAGGTGAGTGATGGGTATCCAAATTTCAGGCAAAAAAAGGCCACCCGAAGGTGGCCAAAAACGTCTTGGGACGTTATGAAATTTCGTATCTCGGTCTAGTTACCACCAAAGTTCAGCGTCACTTCAAGACCGTATGCGCGAGGTAGGGTAGTACCTGCTGATTGACGGAAGTTTTCGCTCTCGCCACCGCGTAGTACTTGCAATACCGCAACATCATCTAGAATGTTGTTTACGTAACCGGCAACTACAAAGTTTTGCTTAGCGTTGGTCCAAGTGGCTCTTAAGTCCAAACGGCCATAGGCTTCGGCTTTTTCGCGGTCATTCTCAAAAGGCGAGTAGTAAACTTCGTCAGTCCAGCTGTATACGCTAGACAGATCCAATTTTGCACCTTCATTCATTGGGATTGAGTAAGTGCCATAAACCGTGAACTTAGATTCGGGTACTTGTAACAACTGGTTGCCATTGATATTGGATGTGTTATCCGCTTCGTCCGGAAACAGCGAAGTTGGTGTTTCCACTCGAGCAGGGTCAAGAATTGATAGGTCTTCAGTATACTCACTTGGTGTGAAACTAAAGTTGCCACCAAGGGTGATACGGTCTGTTGCCAACCAAAGTATTTCAGCTTCAATACCCATAATTTCCGCCCCTGGCGCTTCAAGTACGGAGGTACTCGTGCCGCCAAGGCTTGTCACTTCTGTTGCGACAGTGTGAATAGTGTCGTAATCGTAAAAATAGACCGAACCATTGATTTGCAACGTATTGTCAAAGAAACGCGTCTTATAGCCAAATTCATAGGCAATAAGTTCCTCTGGATCATAGGCCGCTGTATTACTGAAGAAAACCAAGTTGTAACCACCAGATCTATATCCAGATGTAGCGGAGAAATACAATCTGACTTCTTCGCTGACATCCCAGTCTAAGTTGATGCGGCCGGTGAGTTTTTCGTCATCGCGTTGAAATGGTCGATAAACACTGACTGCAATTGGGAAGCCTGCGTTGACAACGCTTTGTGTTGGAATGGGCTGACCGTATTGATCGACGGAAACGTCGCCATTAGCATCGAGCGCGAAGCCACCGTTGGCTGCATTGAGCGCATACAGCGCTGCAGATAGATCGTTGGCCGTAGCGAAGTTGTCTGTGATAAACCGCGCTAACACGTTGTCACCGGTAACTGGGTTGCCGCCGAAAGTTTCGGTATAGCGGAATAAATTTTCTTCGGCGGTTACTTCATCGACCGCGTAGCGCAAACCTACCGTTAATGCGAATTTTTCGGAGATATTCCAAACGCCTTGGGTGTATACCGCAGTTGCCTCGCGCTCGGTTTGAGTTGCATACAGCAAGTCAGATCCCACTGAATTGATACCGTTGATCACATTCAAGTTAGAGTCGGATCCGTCATCACCTTCCCACAGCCCAACGACCAGGTTGTCGTTTCTAGTTTGATCGTTAAGTGTCAAATTTTCCGCACTATTATTAACTGAGTAGTTTCGCGCACAGGTCTGTGAGGGATTGGCAACCAAGCAGTTGTTTTTGGCGGTAAAAAGACCCACATTAGCTGTGGGTGCCAGTAGTGCCGAAACAGGGAGGCCTACAGGGAGGCCTGTTGCACCGGCGCCAGTAGCTCCAAGGCTAACGGATGGGTTGTAGTTGTAGCCATCAACAAATCTGCTTTCAAATACCGAGGAGTAAAAATCTCCGCGTTGATCAATGGTTGCATCATAGATAAAGCCGCCAACGGTAATAGAAAAGTTATCGGTTATGTCCCAAAACGCTTGTAATTCGTGAGAGCTATAGTCGGCTTCATGATTGACATAAAACTGGCGATCATGGAATTGGCTAGAGGTGTTGTCATCGTCTGTTGTGCGCTGGTAGCTCAACTGATTAAAGCCGTAGATATACTTTATGGACAAGTTTTCCGTGGCATCCCAAGTTACATCAAGCTGGGTACCTTGTTGGTCGAATTGCTCTCTGTTCAAGCCGTTGCTTGCTGCGCAAATTGAGTCGCCATCTATATCGCCAGGAAATACGCAGCGGTTATGTGCTGCAAGGCTGGCGTCAGATGTTTCGTTGAAACCGTCTAAGGACGCTACTGCATTCTGAAAACCATCAAAATCTGCATAATCAAGACCTGCGCGGTTAGGTTGCGCTTCTGCGCTTACACCAGTAGTTGGGTTAGTAAAAAAGCGTGCTTGTTGATCTGGGTTAAAGAAATCATTGGCTAGCGGGTTTGTTTGAGTTCTATCAATAAAGCGAAAGCCAGGGATAAGGTCAGTTGAACGACCTGGAGTGCCATCTTCATTAAGAACAACTAATCCACCGCCGTTAGCGCCGCCAAATGGTCGATCAATATCCATCCAGTTTTGGCGGATGTCGACAGTCAAGTTATCAGTTGGTGTCCATTGCAGTTGAACTGCGATATTTTCAGTGCCGAGACCATCAAGATCTTCGGTTGGACCAACTTCCTCGATGACGCCTTCTCTATCACGATAGGCGAAGTTGACGCGGCCTAGAAGTTTGTCTTCGATGAGTGGCCCTGAAAAAGCACCGTAGTATTCTTGGGTGCCAAAGTTGCCGACGATGCCGCGTACAGAGCCTTCAAAATAATCTGTAGGTTGCTTGTAAAGGATATTGATGGCGCCGCCTACTGCATTACGGCCATAAAGTGTGCCTTGTGGGCCACGAAGTACCTCAATACGCTCTACATCCCAAAAGGTTTGAGCGGTAGCGGTAAGTAGGTCTTCCGAGTAAACACCGTTAATGTATGTAGCTACACCGGGGTCGCCGCCGAGGGCGCGGAAGTTTCGGCCCACACCGCGGACGGTGGCGTCATAAGGCTGAATAGTGGTTGCAGGGATGAAGTTTTGAAAATCTTCTTGGTTGCGAATGCCGAAGTCGTCGACAAACTCGCCGGTCAATGCGGTGATTGATATTGAAGTATCTTGAATGGACGCCTCTTGGCGTTCAGCCGTAACTATGACCTCTTCAATTTGCCTGCCGCCCGCATCGGCGGCGTAGACACTGGAATAACTAAATAGCCCAGCAGAAAGTACTGCAGCGCAGAGCGCCAGTGAGCTGCGATAGATTACTATTCGCGACATTTGAATCCCCTCTAACCTAAATTTGTGTGGTCTCGTAGTTGAGACAGTTACCAAGTTCGTTCTCTTTTTAGTTGTTTCAAATAGGTCGATTTAATGGGCAAATAACAATTCACAGTAATGAGTTTGTTGTATGGCATTAAATTTTAGTAATGAAACATTTTGAAAGAAAATCTCTAAGAGTGTTTCTAAGTGTTCCTAGGGGCTGAGATAAGGGCGCTCTGACAAAGTGGGGTATATCTCTGATCAACGGTTGTAGTTGAGCGGTGAGAATGAAAGTCGGTTAAAAAGCTCGCCCCTACAACGATTTTTATCATCGCTTTGTTACCTGTCTCTTATACACATCTCCGAGCCCACGAGACGGACTCCTATCTC
>CAJXUL010000088.1 GCA_913060615.1 uncultured Gammaproteobacteria bacterium
TATAAGAGACAGGCATAGTTTTGTTTCTGTTTCTGTTTCTGTTTCTGTTTCTGTTTCTGTTTCTGTTTCTGTTTTTGTAACGAAAATCATCTTCGTAGACCTTGCCATCAAAATGGGTGTGCTTACATTCGCCATTCTTACAACCGACTTCAATACATTCAGCCCTACGTGGAACTGAAAAAACTAGCAAAGGTACAACCGTTGTATATTTTATTGGGCTAATCATCCCTCTAATCCCTCTAATCCCTCTTCACACAGTCTCTAGCTAGACCTTCAGCTTTGGAGAAGCCTTGAGGCGTAACTTGTTTGACCAGGATGTCTTTATAGTTCTTAGCATCCTTGCATCCATTCGCGGCCATAATGTTCCGCCACATACTTGCGTAGACATCTTCTTCAATAACCTCACCGCCATTGAAGTACATCACACGTAAGATGAACGGAGTCTTAACATCACCTTGGCCATCTGCAAACTGATCGACTAGCTGAATAAACTCTGGACGAGGTTTGGCTGTGCTCTTGAGCCTTAGTGGGGACAACCAAGAGAGATGCTCAAGCTCTTACGGTTCAGAGAAATTTTTCTAAGGTGAGATCAAAGCAAGTCGTGTTGGCACTGCTCTATAGAAGTAACGCCCGCCTTTAGCTGCTTTGATATAACGTGGGAATTTTATACTTTACTGCCTCACTGGTTCGGTGAAGATCAGCTTCAAGTATAAATTTAAGCATCAATTCAAGCAGTAAGGGGTGTGTAAAATAAAAAATACAACGTCCGGTGTGGGATTTACCTGTATTTTTGGTGCCGGAACGTAGGAACAACCCTTAAACAAGTCTTTTTAAAACTTTCTAAAAACCACCTAAAAACACTCAAAAACCAAGCTATAGCAGGCTTTATTACCAGCAAATTCTCTTCTTATAAGAAAAGTTTCAAGAGAAGTTTAAAGGAAAGGTTTAGGAGCGGTTTTAGGCATAAATAACTCTGGGTGCGTTTTTTAAAAAGATACGGGTGTAGCTGTAGCTTCACACTAATAATGTTAGTTACTTGCGATATAAATTAGAAAGAGATTTTGGAAAAGGTCTATAAAAAAAGGTCTATAAAAAAGTTCAAAAAAAAGAGACGGCACTGAAAGTACGCTCCGCCATTTCTTTTAGCGTCCGTAGCTTGGCTTTCTAACTTGGAGCCTACTAATTGATGCAAGGGTGGAAGCTTTTAGCGAGTTCGGGGTTGCTGTCGTAAATGACTCTGGTGTGTGGTTTAGTGTGATTTTTCTTGCAAGTGTCACTTGATATCCAAACGTATATTGTACGGCGTTCAACATTAGAGGTAACAGATGAGTCAACGTTTTATATGGGGTCATATCAACGTCAATGTAGCGGACCTTGATCTTTCAATCACCTTTTATGAGAAGCTAGGCTTCGAATTATTCAGGCCCGGCATCCCCTACCTGGGCCTTGAAGACAAGGAAGCAAGATCAATGCCTGAAGCCATTGCACAGGCATTGGCGGTTCCGCTGAGTACTAAAGGTAGAGCTTGCATCATGCAATTAGGTGAGGGCTTACCCAAGCTCGATCTGACGGAGTTTTCTAATTCAGACATACGTGCGCCACTGCGCAACCAAGATCATGGAATTGTGCGGATTTGTTTGGCAACCAGGGACTTACACGCGGCTTACCTTCAACTAGCGGCTGATGGCGTTGAGTTTCTAGCACCACCAACGCAATGCAGTGAACGGATGGCGGAAGTTGCTGTTTGCAAAGATCCTGACGGCACTTTGATAGAACTGTTACAGGTTCATGTTGACCGGTGGCCAAGAATCCCAAGGCCCATGACTTAGTCATTGAGCGCCAACCTATACGGCTAACCGGCAACATTCACATTTACCTGAGGCCAAACAGGTCAAACAGGCCAATTACCTACTTAAGAGCAGAAATGGTGCCAGAACGCACGGTCACTGCCTCAAATAGCCGAAGGTGTGTCGAGCTTCGGTGCAGCAAAATTGTTTTTTCAAATCACCTACTGATGTATCTAGACGGTAACTACCAAACTGCTCTAGCAGCGCAAGCACCTCGAGTTAGATATTCTGTGGTGGTGAGAGCGTCTGCGCTAGTGCCTAAGTTACTTATCTAGCTCATCAAATTTTGCCGCCATCGTGGGGTTGCCCCGTGTTAGTTTTTTAATTGTGACATCCTGAGCTTTGTCATTAGCTAAACGGAGGTTTCTATCTGTGCCGAGTAGGGCATCCCTAGTTTTTTGTAGATGATCAATTGATTTGTCTATTTCGGCTATTGCCGTTTGAAACTTTTTGGAAGCCAAATCGTAATTCTTGGAAAACGCTGTTTTGAAATTGTCTAGATCACTCTCGAAGTGCGTAATATCGACGTTTTGAGCCTTGACCTCGGCCAACTCAGTCTTATATTCAAGCGCGCCCATGGCTGCGTTTCTTAACAGGGTAATGATCGGTATAAAGAACTGAGGGCGAATCACGTACATGTTCGGATAGCGGTGAGACACATCAACAATTCCTGTGTTGTAAAGCTCACTGTCGGATTCCAGCAGTGAGACCAGTACGGCGTACTCGCAGCCTTTTTCATTGCGATCTTTGTCGAGCTCTTTCAGAAAGTCCTCATTCTTTTTCTTAGATGCAGTGGCATCGCTTTCATTTTTCATCTCAAACATGATTGAAACGATTTCAGTGCCATCTTCACCCGCATCGCGAAAGATGTAGTCGCCTTTACTACCGCTTTTGGCGTCGTTGTCCTTCTCAAAATAGGCTTTGGGGAAGGCCGTGGCGCGTATGCGGTTAAATTCGGTCTCGCAGTGCAGTTCAAGTGTTTCCCCGACCATTTTGGTAGATAGTCGCGCCTTCATGTCGCGCAGGCGTTCAATGGCATCGTCCCGATCCTTGATCTGGGTGAGGTATTTGTCTTCTAGGGATTTGGTGGCCAGTTCTTTTTCTAACTCTGCGCGTTCTAGGGTATTTTTAAGCTCGTCTCTTTCTTTTTCTACTTTGCCAACAGCAACAGTCACAGCCAGTTGCTGCGTTACTTCGCCTGCATCTAATTTCGCTTTCAGTTCTTGAATTTGGCTGTCCTTCGTCGCAGCAGCGCTCTGCATTTCAGCCGCCACTTTGCTCACTGCAAGTTCAACAGCGCCTGCCTTTTCTTTTTCAGCAAGTGCAAGGCGATCGTGCAATTGTTGGTCAAATTCGCTATCGCGTACTTGCTTCAAAATGTCGGCATATCCTGCCTCGTCAATTTTGAAGGCCTTGTCGCAATGCGGGCAGTTGATTTCGTTCATGTGCGGTATTCTCGTTCTCATTAAGATAATAGTATCGACGAATTTGGCTGGTTTAAAACCTCAATCTGCTAATTTTTGTTGAGTCGTTCGTTTTTGCAGTTCGCTACATTAGGCCAATGGCCAGTTTCTCTCACAAAACTATTATCGAGCGATGAGCTCATTGATGTGTTTACGCGCAAGACCTGCTCAGCGCCCTTGAACACTACTATCTTAGACATTTATATTTTCTCTTGGATACGGTGCAAATGCGTCGCCAACATGCCGCAAAATAGTCAGAATATCGGAGCCTACTGTTATTGAACTTGTTCTCATCTTGGCTGGCCTGTTGGTTGCCGTGGCTTGCCTTAAACGCTCTATTTCCACCTGTAAGCTACTCAATGAGTACATTGAGCACGATTTTTCCAGCCAAGAGGGCCGGGAATTCTACAAGACTCACGCGCTTGCTAAGTTAACGCTCAGGCTTGCAAATTTGAGGCTATTACTATTGAAGACTGCTGAACTTTTTCGTGACGAGGATGACTGCAAAATCACCCATGAGATGCTAGTTAAAAAATGCTAGTGTGCCAGATTACCCCTTTGCGTTGTTGCAACATCAACTTGGCAGTTGCAGCGAGCAAGAAACCTCTTCTCGAGCAATAGATTTTCATCGTTAGGGAAGAATGATTCTGCTAGGAGACAAGGTTGATTAGACCGCTAATCTATAGCCCGGAAGCTGCCCCGATTGAGGTGTGTATCTTCTTTAGTAGCGCTGATTTAGTAGCTCTGAGTCCTGATCTAGATTTCTTAGCAGATTCTGGGAGGCCCGGAGTTAACGGCTGCAAGCGGCCTCTTTGCGGTGCTGATCTCTATATCATTCCGATGGCGTTATGACGGCACTTGACAACCATAGGCTGGCGCTTGTTGATTTGGCGCTGGGTTTAAGCTCTATTAGTGACGTATTACCGAGGTACCTGTGGGAATCCCAAGCATGGCCTCCTCTCACTCGCGTTGGGTTAAATAAGTGCTGATTCAGCAACGTCAGCATCTTCCAGAGATGCGTATAATTCATCCATCATCCCGAGACTGCTCAGAGGTCATTGTTTGAAACTCACAGATTATCATCCAGTTGTTATTGAGGGCATGGGTGGGTACGACCCGCGCGACCCAGCCCCGGTTGCCATGCAGGTGGCGGAGCGTCTTGCGCAACACTGGGCGCGCAAGACGCCCATTAAACCGCTGCTTATCTTGACCCAGGGCGACCCGCTAGAGGCCAACGGCATCTCTGCAATTACCCCGCGCGTGGCCCAGCACTTGGGTATTCCTCGCGGTATGGTTTATCTCGATGAGCACATTGCTGATTACCACTGGCCCAATGCAGATCGCCACGAGATGATTTTTGCCCACAAGTACTCCGAGTTGGTGGGTCAGCTGGATAACGATCTACCGGGCTCTATGAGCAGAATTGAAGCGGCGATTGAAGCGCAGTTACAGCACAAGAACGATCATCGAGCGGCTCAGGGCAATCCAC
Organism: uncultured Gammaproteobacteria bacterium; assembly: GCA_913060615.1. Lineage (GTDB taxonomy): Bacteria > Pseudomonadota > Gammaproteobacteria > Pseudomonadales > Azotimanducaceae > UBA4421. The sequence continues at coordinate 4,800 of CAJXUL010000088.1, forward strand.
CGCTCAAAGACTATTTTCGTGATTTTGCGTTACTGCAGGAAGTCACTAAAGCCGCCTGCTCTAGCCTCTGCGAAGGCATTACTATTGCCCATACATCCAAAGATATTTCTGTATTTTCAGTGACCAGTTTTTTTACCGTCGGTCTAGAGTTGGGGCTAGTGGATGCAGGCAATATGGTGTCTTATTCGGGCGACACAGAAAGCCAATTAACGACAGCAAGCCGGTATGACAAGGCGCCCAGTTAAAACGGATTATTAAGAACTAATGACAAAAAAATAGGTGATTAAGAACGGGTGATTAAGCAAGCAGGCGTCGCCATTTTCCCCCAAGAAAACTAAAATACATCCGCGATTCAAACGCGCTTTAAAGTGTCCGTCCCACCAAATTTCTATTGCACAAACGTCTACTTAGGGTAGGTTTAGGCCTATGTGTTTCCGGGCTTTTGCGGGCGCTAAATAGCTGGGGTGATAAGCTAACTGGCGTAAGGTTGCTAGATAAATGCCAACAGGTGTTTGTCTTATTATCCCAGCCTTGTTGTTACTCATAACCTAAAGCACTGGTCGCTCGCTAAAGAGCGTTTGTGAATATCGGTTCGTTAACGACTGTTTGTAAAAGAACGTTGTTAAGGGTTTGATTTTTTTCGATAGATTGGAGTACTTTCCAATTGTGAGAGAAAAAATATGTGCGTTGATTAACGGAAACTGTCAGTGAGCTCACTTACACCCCAATCTATTCGTCCAGTCGATGAGCCTTTCGAGAAGGTCAGTCGACGAACGGTTGCTGGCTATGGTTTCGGCGACTTCGGCTTCAACCTGTACGCTACCGGCCTTAATCTGTATCTCCTTTATTATTATACTGACGTACTTGGTATAGACCCTGCTGTTGCCGGCCTTATCTTCATGATCCCTGTAATCTGGGACGGTATCTCTGATCCTTTGATGGGTTGGATCGCTACCCGCACGCGTACCCGGCTTGGAAAATTTCGCCCGTATATTCTGTTTGGTTCACCATTTGTGGGGCTAAGCTTTGTCGGCATGTTTGCTGCGCCCGTTTGGTTCCCAGATCAGGTTGTGGTGGCGAGCCTGATTTCACACTTACTTTTCCGCACCATGTACACAGTGGCCTCTGTACCATACTCATCTCTTGCGGCTGCAATCACCTACGACAGTCGAGAGCGCGGCACTATGGCTGCGGTGAGAATAATGAGTGCCATGGCAGGCGGCGTTGTTACCGCCGCCACCATGCTGGAACTTGCCAGCTATTTTGGCGACGGTAACTTTCGTGAAGGATTCGTAATGGCGGGACTGCTCTATGCGCTGATCGCAACGGTAGTGATGGCAGTGGTGTTTTTTACTACCACTGAAAAACCTATTGCCGCTACGCAGGTGCAGCTCACCGCGGCGCAAACACTGGCCTTCGTAAAGTCTAATACCGCATTCTGGGTACTATGTGCTGCCTCCTTCGTCGGTATCATAGGTTCCACTATGGGCGGTAAAGCGCTGGTGTATTACATCAGTTACTACGCAGGGCACCCTGAAGCAGTTTCTACCATACTGCCTCTGGGGATTCTGGGTGCCTGCGCTGGCATTCCTCTGTGGACCCTAATCGCTCGCAAATTATCCAAACGCGCGGTTTGGATAATGGGGGGTGGTGGTGCCGCCATAGGTAATGGCGTAATTTTAGCCCTGGAAGTTACCGACGTTGCTACGTTATCGGCGCTGGCTATATTCAGCGGTGTTTGCGGCGGGTCCATTGCAGTGATGTTTTGGTCGATGTTGCCAGACACTGTGGAATTTGGTGAATTGCGCAGCGGTGTGCGCGACGATGGTATTCTGTTTGGACTCTGCCAATTTATCAGTAAAGCTGGTTCCGGTTTAGGCGTTGGCATGATTGGGTTGTTACTCAGTTTCATCGGTTACAGTGCCAATGAGGTGCAGAGCGAAGAAGCGCTGCAAGGCATTCGCATGGCAGCTTTTTTGATTCCGGCCGTGTGTTCTCTTGGCTCTATTGCAATTATCACCTTGTATCCGCTGAACGAACTTACCCATCGACGGATTGTGCGCGCATTGCTTTGGAGACGGCGACGCGCGCGCTCCTGATCTAGGCATTGCCTGGCTTCGGTTTTGCTGACAACAAGGCATGTTTGTAGCCGCCAAGTAGTTTCAATATATGCTCGCTGGTTATACGACAAATGAGCTTGGTCATCTTATTGCTATTTTTGTCAACTTTTGCGCCAATTGCGCCAATTGCGTATTCAGTTGCGGTCCTACTTTGCTATGGTTGCGACAATCCGCCAAAGCTAACTCATGAGTCTCTGTGAATCAATTTACCTTAATCCTTTTCCTATGTTGCTCTGCAACTTTTGCCTGGAGTGCTGACTCTGAAAAAGGTTTGGCTGTGCTCCCAGCGGAAAATTTTGCTGCTGCGTCAGCCGAATTTAAACCTACAGCTGAACCAGTCCGGCTGGTAGACGAGTTAGTCAACGATAGTCCTAGTGTGATGTCTGCGAATGGCCCTCGAGTCTCAGACACTGCCAAAGAAGCTCTGGCTTTTATCGGAATCGACAGCAACGAGAATGCTGACGCAAAGACAATTTTGTTTTGGGCCATGGGCATAATTGCCGCCTATTTTTTGGCTAGGTGGTTGGGATTGTTTGGCCAACCTAAAGAAGCTAAAGCTAAAGCTAAAGCTAAAGAAGGCAATGGCAAAGACGATAAAATCAAAAAAGATAAAGGCGGCGTTAAAAGCTTCCTCTGGGTGATCTTTTGGGTTTTGTTAATCTCATTTTGCTTAAGTTCATTCTTTTCAATTTTCAGTTTTGTTTTTTTTGATGATCCCGCTTATACGAAAAAAATTCTTATCGAGACTGCAGTAATTGCCCTTATGTTATTTGTCCTATTAGCTGTTGGGGCGAGAGGGGACAGAAAAGTATCTGAAGATCATGTTGAACAACACGGCACCAAGGGTGTTGTTAAGGGTGTCTTGTGGGTGTTATTAGCGGCTCTAGTGTTAAGTTCGGTTGCATCTTTCGCCCTGTATCTCTTTTACCAACAAGCTACCGATGCCATGACCTTTTTCTATGCGACGGTTGGGTTTGCGGCGCTGGGGTTCTTGTTGTGGGGTATTATCGTTTTAGCAAAAATGGCTGATGAATCGCGGTTGAAAAACATGAGTGAATCATCAAAACAGCAATTAGCCTTTATGGACAAGATGGTTGACGAGGCCTCTGAAGATCCGAATTTTGACTACGACCGCTGGTTGGCACGAAACCGGCATCTAATGAAAAAGAAGTAAGCTCAAGTTGCATTTAGAACCCTTTTAATGAAACCGGCAATTGCAGCGTATTTCTTGGTTTATTCGTATGTACCCTTTGGGACTGAGGCCCCCTAATTACCCCGGCCAACAATACAAGCTCGTGTATAGGCGAGCACAATGGGTCGTCTTCCTCTGGCATGTTCGTCATCTATACGAACTCTGCACGAGTGTTTAAAGCAAGGGTAGGAAATACACTTTTTCTCGGAGCCTGCTTTTATTGATGTCTCTAATGTTCGAGATCTAGTATTACAGCGTGTTGAGAGAGTTATAAGGAGTGTTAGTTAAATGATGAAAACGATCAAAGGTTTGCTGTTGCTGCTGGTGAGCACCATTTGTTTATCTAGTACAGAGGCAGGTACAAAGGCAGGTACAGATGCAGGTACAAAGGCAGGTACAGATGCAGGTACAGGTGCAGAGGCAGGTTCTGCAAATTTTGCGGAGTTAAGTCTTGTTGTATACAACACCCATGGTTTGCCCGAGCTTATTGCCGGCGATGACCCAATAGAGCGATTTCCAAGGATAGGGGAGTTGACCAAGGGTTATGATATATCGCTATTGCAAGAAGACTTCGCCCACCACGACCTACTTCTGCAATATGTGCAAAACCCAACAGACGTAGTACGAGGCAATGATGTGCGCGTTCCGGAGTGCTGGGTTTGTTCTGGATCTGGATTGACCCTTATCTCAAATTTGTCGAAACCTGATTGGCGTATCCGCACTGCCTTCAAACCCTTCATAACCTGTGCCGGTTGGCTCAGTGGATTAAACGATTGCTTTGCGCAAAAAGGCTTTCAGTTGATGACGCTGGAAAGCAGCGGCGGTCAGCGGATTTTTATGGTGAACACTCACCTTGATGCTGGGCGCAGCGAACTAGACCGAGAAGCCAGAGCGTCCCAGCTAGAGCAGATTGCGCTTACTTTAGAGGCGCAGGCTAGTGGCGAGGCAATATTGGTTGTAGGTGATTTGAATCTTGACTGGGAAATTCAAGCAGATAACGAGCTGCTACAAAAATTTGTTCAACGCTTGAATCTTATCGCTGCACAAAAGGGGGGCGATGCCGCAAACAGTTGGAAGACCCTAGATTACATCTATTATCGCAGTGGCAAGCAAGCGAGCCTAAGTTTGATGAGTGCTGGCGAGGACGCCGGGTTCACTAACGAAGGTAAACCGTTGAGCGATCATCCCGCGCTTTTTGCAAATTTTAAGATCCAATGAGACGTATGACTATAGGGTTGCAGTTTTTGCGCACGAGTACTGCTGTTTGAGGGCGCGAGTAAAAGAGTGCGCAGAATGCCATCAGCCTAAAGAAGTCCTGTTTAGATGCAGGTATGCAGAATTGGATTGGCGGTTCTTGTGCGAGGTGTGTCTTTTGCGTGTCAAAAAAGACCACGAGGCAACCTATGCATACGGCGGCACTTGGAAAAGCAAAAAGAAGTGAGCGGCTAATCTAAGCGCAAAAGTAAGCGTGAAAAGTAAGCGTGAAAAGTAAGCGTGAAAAGTAAGCGTGAAAAGTAAGCGCATAAAGTAAGAGAAGAAAAAGTAAAACCCAAAACACCACCAATGTGTTTTCTCGGCAGTTACAGTATTCTCAATCCAACTAACGCAAGTCTAAACCGGATAAAGGCAGACAAAACCAGACGAAGCAAGACTGCGCCAATAAAGTAGACTCGGCGCTTTGCTTTTAATGTTGGTTTGAAATAGTTAAATTCGGTACTTTGTGATCCTAAAAATAAAGGCAGTACAACATGCACACACTCGTAGACCCGCTAAAAAGAGCATTACAAATTTGCCCCAATGAAGTGGCAGTGATTGATGGAGACGTCGAAGTCACCTACGAGGAATTATGGGCGCGTTGTTCTAGGCTTGTCGGTGCTCTGCAAAACTTAGGGGCAGTAAATGGCGATCGCATCGCTATCCTGTCTAATAACAGTCACCAGTATTTTGAAGCCTATATGGGTATACCCGCAGGCGGAATGGTCGTTGTGCCGCTCAACACGCGCCATGCGTTACCTGAGCTAATGTATGCGCTTGAAGATTCAGGTGCAAAAATACTCTTAACCGACCGCGAAGATATCGGTGGATTACAAGGTATTGTCGATCATGTGATCGCGCTAAATGCGGACTATGAAGACGTGCTGGCTGCTGCAACGCCAGCGCCACTTGGGGTTGATGCCAGCGAAGAGGATTTGGCTGGGTTGTTTTACACCGGTGGCACAACGGGCGCCAGTAAAGGGGTCATGCTCACACACCGCAATTTAATCGCTAATGCGTTCAATTGGCTTTCCGCTGTTCCCCAGGGTCCAAATGATCGGTCTTTAGTTATGGCACCAATGTTTCATGCAGCCGGTTCTAACGGTATTTTGGCCGCCATTTGGCAGGGTTCGTGTCAAGTCGCGCTGGGTGCATTTGAGCCGAAGACTGTTTTGCAGTTGATCGAGAAACACAAAATCAATATCACCCTAGGTGTCCCCTCTATGCTTGCGGCGATAGCGGAAGAACAGCACGCGAATCCAAAAGACGTTTCAAGTCTGAAAATTTTGGCCCACGGGGGTTCTCCCATAGCCACAGAGGTTATTAAGCGCTCGAGCAAGGCGTTTCCGTCGGCGCAAATGATTGAGGTGTATGGAGCGACCGAAACTTCACCACTGGCAACTTTGCTGGGTAATGAAGAACAACTCATTGATGACCCCAAGGCACGCTCATGTGGCCGTTCTGTAGTGGGCTGTGCAATAACCATTTGCGCGCCGGAAGGGCGCGCTCTACCAACTGGCGAAGTGGGAGAGGTGGTTGTATCCGGTGCAAACATTATGAAGGGCTACTGGAATAAGGTTGAGCAAACCGCGGCCGTTATAAAAGAGGGTGGTTATTGGACAGGCGACTTGGGTTACCTAGATGCTGAAGGTTACTTATTTTTGGTTGATCGCTCGAAAGACATGATTGTCAGCGGTGGAGAAAACGTCTACTCCACCGAGGTGGAAGATGTTTTATATAAATTTCCTGGGGTGTTAGAAGCTGCGGTGTTTGGTGTGCCGGACGAAAAATGGGGTGAAGCTGTGTATGCAGTAGTGGTGCCTCGGCCTGAAGCGACAGATGTTACGCCTGAGGCGCTTATCGCATTTTGCCGTGAACATATTGGTGGCTATAAGGTACCCAAGGGTATCGACATACAGTTTGAGCCGCTGCCAAAATCTGGGCCAGGCAAAGTGTTAAAACGCGAACTGCGCGCGCCATTTTGGGCCGCAACAGCTGTCTCTTATACACATCTGACGCTGCCGACGAAT
>CAJXUL010000089.1 GCA_913060615.1 uncultured Gammaproteobacteria bacterium
CAGGTATGGCTACCGGCGTGGTGTCTACCGCGCGTATCACTCATGCGACTCCTGCCGGGGCTTTTGCGCATACACCCAATAGAGATTGGGAAGACAGCGCCTCTACACCCGATGAGGCGGAAGCGTTGGGTTGCATAGATATTGCCCAGCAGATGATTCAAATGCCTAATGGTGATGGCTTAGATGTGATTTTGGGCGGCGGTCGCAGCCAATTTTTACCCACTAGTGAAAGCGATCCTGAATATCCGAAAAAGTCAGGTAAGCGTGATGATGGACGTAACCTGATTGAGGAATGGTTAGCTGAGGATGCTACAAGACAATACGTTTGGAATGGCGAAGGTTTTGCTGCGCTTGCAAGTAAGCAGGGCAAAATAACGGGTCAGGTGATGGGCCTATTTGAACCCTCGCATATGAAGTTTGATACCGACAGAGCGGAAGATCCGGGTGCTGAGCCTTCTATTGCTGCCATGACAGAGTTTGCCGTGAGCCAGTTGGAAGCCAAGGCTGAAGCCAAAGGCACAGGCTATTTCTTGCTGGTTGAGGCAGGGCGCATAGACCATGCCCACCATATCTCTAATGCGTATAGAGCGTTGGAAGATACGGTGGCGCTATCAGACGCGGTGCAGTGGACAATAGATAACGTGAATCTAGAAGAAACACTGATCATTGTTACTGCAGACCACAGCCATACTATGACCATTAGCGGCTATCCGCGCAGAGGTAATCCTATTTTAGGCGTGGTGGAAACCGAGCCGGGCAAAATCCTCCCGGATGCCACGGGCAAGCCTTATACAACACTGAGTTATGCCAATGGTCCGGGTTATAAGAAACAGCAGCCAGATCTCACTGACATAGATACAACGGATAAGGACTACCAGCAGCTAGGTACAGTACCTCTGATGATAGAGACTCATGCGGGCGAGGATGTGGCTGCATTCGCCACAGGCAAGAGTGCCACTCAGGTACGCGGGGTTATGGAGCAGAATAAGCTCTTCAACGTTATGCATAGCGCGCTCTTTGACAAATAGAAATAGCCGCAGAAGTTTGCCGGCGGCACTGGGCCTAGGTCGGTTTCAGTGCGGTGGGCAGGCGAACAGGTATACACTGGGGTAACCCCCGCTAAGGATTAAGCATGGATCAGATCAGCCAGTTTTTTAACTTTTTGGATGGCATTTTAGGCAGTGCTGCTTATTTTCCCATTGCTTTGCTAGGCGCAGGCGTAATCTTTTCCTTTTACTTAGGTTTTCCGCAAATTCGATTTTTCAAGCATGCTTGGGGCGTTTTGCTGGGTAAATATGCCAAGGATGAAGATCCAGGTGACACTAGCCACTTTCAAGCCCTAGCCACTGCGCTATCGGGTACGGTGGGCACCGGTAATATTGGCGGCGTGGCATTTGCCATATTCTTGGGCGGGCCAGCGGCTTTATTCTGGATGTGGGCTACCGCCTTTGTGGGTATGACCACCAAGTTCGTGGAAGTTTCTGTCAGTCATAAATACCGACGTAAAGACGATAAGGGCTTTATGGTGGGTGGGCCAATGCACTATATGGAGCATGGTCTGAACATGAAGTGGCTGGCGGTATTCTTTGCCATTGCTACCGTGGTGAGCTCCTTCGGCTCAGGTAATATGCCTCAAGCCAATAACATGGCGGTGGGCATTGAAACTTCATTTGCTATTCCTACTTATGTCACCGGCGCGGTGTTTGCCGTATTACTGGGGTTAGTTATTGTTGGCGGTATTAAGCGCATTGCTAAGGTCGCAGCGACACTAGTGCCCACCATGGGCATTTTGTATGCCCTCGGCGCGCTTGCTGTCATCCTTTCAAATTACGAAAACATACTGCCTTCTCTAGGCTCTGTTTTTGCCAATGCATTTAGTGGCTCGGCCGCTGCGGGTGGATTTTTGGGCGCGTCTTTCGCATATGCCTTTAACCGAGGTGTTAACCGTGGGCTGTACTCTAATGAAGCGGGTCAGGGCTCTGCGCCTATTGCGCACGCTTCTGCTAGAACCAAAGAACCCATAGCCGAAGGCATGGTGTCTATTCTTGAACCGTTCATTGATACGCTGATTATCTGTACCTTGACCGGCTTGGTTATTCTTTCCTCTGGGGTTTGGCAGGAAAAATTTGAAACAGATTTCAGTGTTTCGGACACGGAAATTATCGCTGGGGCCTATAGCGATGAAAATCCAGTTCACGTAAAACAGCTTTCTGCGCACTTAGATTTGCTGCCGCCAGAAAACGACCCAGTTAAAGCGTATAGCGGCACAATACAGGCCCAAGATGGCATTTTACTGCTGTCCAACGTAACCGTACTGCATAACCGTTCGGTTGCAGAAAACGTGCGTGTGAGCAAAGACGGCGTGCCTTTTAATGGCATAGTTTTAGTTGAAGAGGGTGGTTTGAACGATCGTAGTTTGAAGCTGAATGGGCAATCTTTGTTGCACTCTGTGCCGTTAACCGCAAAGGCCTTTGAAAGTAGTTTCTTAGGCGCTAGTGGGGCTTACCTGGTCACAATTGGCTTGGTTATGTTCGCGTTCTCAACAGCCTTAGCATGGTCTTACTATGGTGACAGAGCGGTGACCTACCTTGTGGGCACCCGCTGGGTAACCCCATATCGCTTGCTTTACGTGAGTGGCTTCTTTGTTGCCACCATTGTAGATACAACGTTGATCTGGCTGATTTCCGCGGTCACCGTTGCGCTGATGACGCTGCCGAACCTGTTCGGGATTTTACTTATGCGTAAAGAGGTTAAAGAGATGACGGCAGATTACTGGCAACGCTTTAAAGACTCTAATCCTTAAGCGCTTCAGCTCATAAGGCTTTTCCGCTTTGGTTTTGAGGGAGAAGTATTGCCAGAGAGGCCTTGAAGTAGAAGCCTTGAAGGAGAGGTCTTGAAGGAGAGGGCCCTGGCTGCGTGTTGAGCCAGGCCTGTATGGGGAGGCGGTTAAAGCCAAACGCCAAAAAAGTGCTAAAAAAGCCAGTGCTAATAATTCGTACTGAGTGCCAGCTCTTCAGCTGGCTCAATTCAGCAGGCTTACACAACTAAAGCCAACTTTCTACCGGCTCAGCTGTGCTTAGTTATGGGTTGAGAGCGTTTAATATTCCGGCGCTAATACTCAGTTAGCGCAGGCCAGGCATAACGCAAAGGTGTGTCTGCGGTCAGTGAACATGGCGAGGGTGGTGAGTTGGTCTTGAATGCCCCGCAGCAATGGGTTGGCATTGACAGTTAGCTGGAACCCAAAAGAGTCCATCATTTCTGCGATAAATACGCTTCGTGGGTCTAGGTCCTGCCTTAGGTCTGTGGCTCTCCATTGTTCGATGCCGGCCAATTCAGCCGCTTTAGCCAGCGCTACATTGACGTCTCCTAGGGCGTCTACTAAGCCAAGCTCTAAGGCTTTGCTGCCTTGCCAAACACGCCCCTGCGCTACTTTTTCTACCTCGGCTCTTGGCATATCGCGTCCGCGTGCAACAAGGTCTATAAATTGCCCATAACCGAATTCTACGCTGGATTGTAAAATGCGCTCTGTTTGCTTGCTCAGACCCGCTAAAGAACTGCTGCCACGAGCCATTGGCGCGGTGCCTACACCATCGCTGTAAACGCCAATACGACTGAGAGATTTCTCGAAAGTTGGGACGACTCCGAAGATGCCAATAGAGCCAGTGATGGTGGCAGATTCAGCGACAATAGCGTCGCTGGTGGCGGATATCCAGTAACCACCGGATGCTGCAACATTGGCAAATGACGCCACTACAGGCCTGCCGGTGACTTGAAACAGTTCCAGCTCTTGGCGAATCAACTCCGAAGCAAAGGCGCTACCACCAGGTGAGTCCACTCTAACTACAAGGGCTTTAATGTCCTCATTGAATCTGGCTTGGCGAATGCGCCCAACCAAATCGTCCGCCGATGCCACATTACTTACACCTTGCCCTTCCTCTAGGATGGCGCCTTGCACCACAATAACACCGATTTCTGCGGCATTTTCGTCATAGGTTTCATCGACGAGGCCACGCATACTCAAATATGCGCGCATACCGATACCATTTATTTCATCTTCGTATCTGCCTACCTCGGCTGCGATACGTGTTTCTACTTGGTCTTGGGTGAGCAATTCATCTATCAAGTTGGCCTCCAGTGCAGCTCTGGCCATATCGCCACCAGTCTTGGCCAGCAGTACGTCAAAGTTCTGCGCGTAATCATTTACCTCAATGCTGGTGAGCTGACGATTCTCTGCTATACCGTCGATCAGTTCAGCCCATATGCCTTGGTACAGGTCTGAACTAGCCTGCCTTGCCTCGTCGGACATGTTAATGCGAGAGAAGGGTTCAGTTGCCGACTTGAATTCGCCGACCCTGAAGATATGCATATTAATGTCTAATTTGGCCAATAGGTCTTTAAAGTAAAGGTTGTTGCCACCGTAGCCTTCGAGCAGCATTTGGCCCCAAGGATTCATGTAAACTTCATTAGAGGAACTGGCTATATAATATTGATTTTGCTGAAAAATATTTCCATAAGAAATGACTTTTTTACCAGTTTCCTTGAACGATTTTAGAGCGCGGACAATGCGCTTGGCTTGGGCCAGGCTTACCCCACCCAAGTCATCAAGATTCAAAACAATCATCTTGATTTTTTCGTCAGTGCCGGCAATTTTGATGGCATGCAAAATCTGGCCGATTTCTATGGTCGCATCACTAGAGTCTCGAAAAAGTGCATCTTGCCAGTTAGTTGGGACAACATTTTGTTCAACTATCAAGCCCGCTGGCTGAATGATCAGCGCGCTGTTATTGCGAATAGTTGGTGCTTCGCTGCCACCGAATAGACCGGCGAGAACAAACAAAACAGCAACAACGAAAATGCTGTTAACGGCGAATGTTCTGGCTTGAGTGATTCTGCGGCCTAACGTAGAAAAGAAACCGGTTGATTCGGGCATGAATACAGATCCTGTAATGTTTGGAGAGTGGCGAATAGTTTACCCTGCGGGTTACTCAGTTTGTATCATGATGTCGGCGAAAGGTTATCTTTAGGTTAATTAGCGGCAGGTTAATTAACGACAGGTCATGTAACGATGCATGGCCCTATTCTTGGCTAATGTGCGCCTTTGTAGGAATAAGTCTCGACCAGCGTTCTAATTTCCGTCTTTAGGGGTAGCACGTTAGAATTATTTACATTTATGGACACATGTAGGTATGCGTTGCAGGTGACTATTGGTTTTCGAAACAGGCTAGAATGTTGCGATGGAGAATGAAGTAGCAAAAAATTCTAATCTATGGCGTTGGCAGGAACTGAAAAGTGGATTTGACGCTGAGACGGCGCTCAAGCCTGCTGCGGGAACTGAACTGCCTAACAACCCTGAAGCGAACCCTGAAGCGTTAAGCCAAAGCGATACGTTCATTCAGCGCGCGGTGGTGGACAGCAGGTTAGTGACCAAGGGCGACTTATTTATTGCGCTGCCTGGTGATCCCGGTCCAAGGTTTAACCCCAGTTACACAAGTACCGTTGATGGTCACGATTTTGTTGGCGCAGCCTTAGCAAACGGTGCTGTTGCCGCCATCGTTGCGCGGCCTATACCCGTGGCTCTGCCACAAATTTTGGTATCTGATACCTACGATGCCCTTTGGCATTTAGGTGACATGGCGCGTAAGCGTTTGAATGAACCCGTGTGCGCCATTACCGGCAGCAGTGGTAAAACCACCGCAAAACATTTTTTAACCGCCGCATTGTCCGCCTACTCGCCACCGGGTAGCTTTAATAATCATATAGGCGTGCCCTTAGCGTTAGCTAACGCAACACCATATGCGCCGGCATGGGTGTTTGAAATTGGCACCAGTGGACCAGGCGAAATCGGTCCGCTGGCAAATATGGTTAAAGCAGATTTGGCCATTTTGCTGAATGTACACAACGCGCATATTGAGAACTTTTCTGGGCGTGAGGCTTTGATTGCGGAGAAGACGCAAATTTTTGCCCCGTTTGAAACGGAAAAAAATAAGAGCGGGGGCAGTGCGGGCATTAAAATAGCGGAGGTTTCATTGGGTTTGCCGGGCTACAGCTTCGGCGAGGCTGCCGGCGCGGATGCGCGCATCTTAGAAGTTCGGGGTGATCGCTTAGTGCTGACCTTGTTTGGCGAAAAGTTACAGGCACGAATTCCCGGCGGTGGTGCACACCGCGCCAGCACCTTAGCCGCGGTTATTCTGGCTACTAAGCTACTTGATAGTGATTTATCGCCAGCGCTCAATCTTGACGATTCAGCAGTACCTAGCGGGCGTGGTAATGTTTTGAGCGCTGCGGGGGTCACTGTTGTTGATGACAGCTATAACGCCAACCCTGCCAGTATGCAGGCGGCCATTACGGCTTTTTGTCAGCGCGATAGCCGTCGCAAGATTGCTGTCCTTGGCGAGATGAGAGAGTTAGGGGGTGAGTCCGTTAGTGCGCATAAGAACTTGCTAACTCAACTTGATGGCTTTGATGAAGTCTTTTTGGTGGGTCCTGCAATGTTACGGGTGGCGGTTGCTGGCGGTTTGTTAAGCGAGCAGGCCGTAGCTCAAGCGGTGCAGCAAGGTTCAGGCTTGGGGCATAACAACCTGCGTTTTTACCCTGAAGCCAGCGAGGTTTTGTTAAAAGACCTTGCCGCGCTAATTCATCCCGAGGACGCCCTTCTCATTAAGGGGTCAAACCGGGTATTCTGGGCCCAAGATTTTGTATCAAAGTTGCTTAAGGTTATCGCTGAAAAATTATGAATCCAGTTGCTGAAGAAAATAATCTAATAGTTGATCGCCAGGGTAGGAGCTTTCGCAATTTGCGTATCAGTCTCACTGCTGCATGTAATTATGCATGCACCTATTGCGTGCCCGATGGCAAGCGCCTGCAAGCTGCGGCCTACGAACTGGGCGCTCAGGAAATGATTCAGGCGGTTAGATTGCTTATTGCTACTGCGGGCATCGACAAGGTACGTATCACCGGCGGCGAACCGCTGCTGTCGCCCAAATTTGGCGAGCTGCTTAAAGGGATTATGAGTTTGGGGTTGCAGGATGTATCGCTCACTACCAATGGTCAGTTGTTACCTCGGCACGCCGACGACATTATTGAATCTAAAATGAAGCGCATTAATGTCAGCTTGGATACCCTGAATAGGGACGCCTTTCGTGACATCGCGCGATCTGGAGATTTAAACACGGTACTGCACGGTATTGAGCTCATGCAGGCAGGCGGTTTGAAAGTGAAAATCAATATGGTGCCCATGCGCGGCGTTAACGATGATCAGATTATCCCGCTGCTTGAGTACAGTTTGGAGCGTGGTATCGAATTACGCTTTATAGAATTAATGAACATGGGGCACCTTCAGGCAAGCCCTGTGCATCGTCAGCAATTTTATAGCATGGACGAAATCTTGGAGTGCATTAGCGGCCGTTATGGCTTTACCCGTACCGACGCTCCTTTCGATTCAACGGCGGTTAGGTACGAGATTCCCGGTCACGGTACGTTTGGCATTATTGCTAATGAAAGTGAGCCATTTTGTAAAAACTGTACGCGCCTGCGGTTGTCGTCGAATGGGGATTTGTATGGCTGCTTGTCCAGTGCGCGTTCGCAGAGTATCCGAGACCTGTTACTCCTTAATGATGAACAGGCCATCCCTCAGCTAGAGTCGATATTGCTCAGCGCGCTTGGGGACAAACAAAGCGATAACTTTAGTGGCGAAGTCACTGTTATGAAATTTATCGGCGGCTAGTTTGGTTTGGGCTGTTTTGCGGCAGCAAGTCTTTGCTTCTGTAAGCTGTCGTAAATAGACGGACATCCTGCACTGGGTCTACCAACAGACTCGCCAATGCATTCGTATTCCAAAAATTCTTTTAAAATCATCCCTCAAACTTTGAGGCAAGGACACCTATGTCAGACATTGACGATCTGTTTAAAACACTAACAAATCTGCAGCAGCAAAAGCGCTTACCTCCAATTCACCTTTGGCAACCTGAGCGTGTGGGCGAAATTGATATCAGGATTGACCGTGAGGGCAATTGGTACCACGAAGGCTCGCAGATCAAACGTCAGCCCTTAGTAGATTTGTTTGCGACTATTTTGCGGAAAGAGAAAGACACCTATTATTTAGTCACGCCTGTAGAGCAAATGGCCATAGTGGTCGAGGAAGTGCCGTTTTTGGCCATCGATTTAGATGTCAGAGGTGAGGGCGCGGGCAAAGAGCTGTTGTTTACCACCAGTGTTGGCGACTTTGTTGTAGCAGGTTCCGAGCATCCGATTTATATGGTCAATGAACGACCTTTTATAGAAATCCGCGATGGCTTAGTGGCGCGTATTCAGCGCTCGGTGTTTTATAGATTAGTTGAGGAAGGGGTTGAGGAGGGGGGCGCACTGGTCGTCTATAGCCAGGGCGCCCGTTTTGACCTCGGGTCGGTCAGTTAATTACATATTGGGATAAACTGGGCCGCCTGAGCCCTCGGGTACTACCCAAGTAATGTTTTGCGACGGATCCTTAATGTCGCAAGTTTTACAGTGCACACAGTTCTGCGCATTAATCTGAAAACGAGGCCCTGTGCTTTCTTCGACGATTTCGTACACACCGGCGGGGCAATAACGCTGTGCCGGTTCGTCGTACATTGGCAAATTGTCTCTAATTGGTATGTCCGGATCAGCCAAGGTTAGGTGACAAGGCTGGTCTTCTTCATGGTTGGTATTTGACATAAACACTGAAGACAACTTGTCAAAAGACAGCACGCCGTCAGGCTTGGGATAATCAATGACTTTGCTGCTGGCAGCAGGCTTTAGGGTTGCATGATCTGGTGTCGGATCTTGCAGGGTCCAAGGTTGATTGCCAGAGAAATATTGGTCGACAAACGCATAGCCCGCGCCGCCAAGTACGCCCAGTTTGTGCAGGGCAGGGCCTACATTACGAGAGCGATCGAGTTCCTCGAATAACCATGATTTTTCAAACCGAGTCTGAAAGCTGCTGGCTTCTGTGTAGCTATGGCCTGCCTCAAGCTCATCAAAAACAGCCTCCGCTGCCAACATGCCAGACTTCATTGCCGTATGACTGCCCTTGATTTTCAGCACGTTAAGGAAGCCGGCGTCATCGCCTGCGATCAGGGCGCCGGGTACGGTGAGTTTCGGCAATGCCTGTAAACCGCCCTTAGAAATCGCACGAGCGCCGTAAGACACACGCTCGGCGCCTTCAAGCACGTCGGCAATGAGTGGGTGATGTTTCCAACGCTGCATTTCATCAAAAGGTGACAAGTGAGGGTTTTTGTAACTGAGGTCAACAATGAGCCCCAAAGACACTTGGTTGTCTGGTAGGTGATAAAGGAATGAACCACCGGTCGTGCCGCCGGGCAGGTGATTGAGCGGCCAGCCGATACTGTGCATGACTTTGCCCGGCTTATGTTTAGCTGGGTCAATGGTCCAAAGCTCTTTTAAGCCAATGGCGTAATGCTGAGTGCCGCTGTTTGCATTTAGGTCGAACTTATTAATCAATTGCTTGCCTAGGTGACCCCGGCAACCCTCAGAGAAGATTGTGTATTTAGCAAGAAGCTCATAGCCTGGTGCAAAGCTACCTTTGGCCTCGCCGTTGCTACCTACACCCATGTCGCCAGTGGCTATGCCTTTAACAGCGCCATTTTCATCGTACAAGACTTCAGACGCAGCGAAGCCTGGGAAAATATTAACGCCTAGGTTTTCAGCTTGCTCACCTAACCAGCGGCACAGGTTAGCCAAGCTGATGGCGTGGTTGCCTTCGTTGTGAGTATCCGCTGGTACAAACATGCTGGGGACTTTGATTCTATTTGTGTCGTTGACCATGTAATAGATCAAGTCTTCGGTAACTGGGTTGTTAACGGGCGCACCGTCCGCCTGCCAGTTAGGGAATAATTCGTTTAATGCTGTGGGTTCAAATAGTGCACCGGATAGAATGTGCGCACCAATTTCCGCGCCTTTCTCAACCAAACAGACAGAGATTTCTTGGCCACTTTTTGCGCTTAACTGCATAAGCTTGCAAGCTGCAGATAGACCAGCTGGTCCGCCACCTACTATGACAACGTCAAACTCCATGGATTCACGCTCAACTTGTTGCTCCATTGACATGTTTTTAGATCCTTTTTGGTTAATCTCAAATTTTCGACGGTAGTATAACCGTATATACCGCACCTTGACCTATGGTCTTGGCATAGCGACAATACGACGCCCGAAAAAGCCTGATGGAATTCGGGGTCGATGCGCGACGAAGCCTAAAGACTTTGGTAAAGCGCGTCACCCAAGAATTTGCTAGAAGTTAAAAGAAGTTAATTAATTGCTTCTTAAAGATGTTCTGTTCTTGAGCCGTATTGTCTAAATGATACTGCTTTCGGCGGAACATTAAATAGCAGGCAACCATAAATTTTCCACCGTAAATTGGCAATATGCGAGTGAGCAAGGTGGACGTAATATTGAGGACAAGATGTCAATGAAGGTAATTGTACCCGTCAAAAGAGTAGTGGATTACAACGTTAAAGTGCGTGTAAAGCCGGACAACTCAGGTGTAGATCTGAACAACGTTAAAATGTCAGTGAACCCTTTCTGCGAAATCGGTATTGAAGAAGCGGTAAGAATGAAAGAAGCCGGTAGTGCTGACGAAGTGATCGCAGTAGCCGTAGGCAGCACTTCTTGTCAGGAACAACTGCGTACCTGTTTAGCACTGGGTGCTGACAGAGCGATCTTGGTAGAGACCGACGTAGATGCCCAGCCTTTGGCTATAGCGCGCGCATTGCAGGCGATTCAAGAAAAGGAACAAGCTGGCATTGTGATCTTTGGTAAGCAAAGTATTGATGCTGACAACGGTCAAACCGGACAAATGTTTGCAGCTTTAACAGATATGCCTCAGGCTACTTTTGCCTCAGAAATTACGATTGCAGATGGTAAAGCCCAAGTCTCTCGTGAGATTGACGGTGGTATGCAGACACTTTCAATTAACCTGCCGGCGGTAGTTACCACAGATCTGCGTCTGAACGAACCACGCTATGCGTCGCTGCCTAATATTATGAAAGCGAAGAAAAAGCAGCTTGATGTGTACACACCTGAAGAGTTGGGTGTTGATATGACACCTACCGTTGAAGTTTTGAAGGTGGAAGCACCAGCCGAGCGTCAAGCCGGTATCAAGGTAGAGTCTGTAGAGCAGTTGGTAGACAAACTTAAGAACGAAGCGAAGGTGATCTCATGAGCATCTGTCTCTTATACACATCTCCGAGCCCACGAGACGGACTCCTATCTCG
>CAJXUL010000090.1 GCA_913060615.1 uncultured Gammaproteobacteria bacterium
CGTCTCGTGGGCTCGGAGATGTGTATAAGAGACAGCACTTTGTCTAACTGAATTTTAATAACGATTTGATAAAGGGGGCAAAGTTACCGCCCCACGGTAGATTGCGGATTTTACAACACACAAGTTGCTTACCGGTGTAAACTGATGAATTACGAGCTGGGAGGGTAATTTACAAAAAGAGCGCTTATTGCACTAATTAGCAGGACAAACTAGCAGGACTAACTAGCAGAACTGACTGAATAAACTAACAAAATAGATTAAAGGTGCGTTGCGCAACTGTAGGCCGAGGCCCAAGCCCATTGAAAATTATACCCACCCAACCAACCCGCCACGTCCAACGCCTCGCCAATGGCATAAAGGCCCGGCACTTTGGTGACCGCAAAAGTTTTCGAAGAAACCTCGTTGGTGGAAATACCGCCTAATGTGACTTCCGCTGTTCGGTAGCCTTCGGTACCGCCTGGTTTAAAAGACCAAGCATTTAATCGTTTCGCTATATCGCTAAGTTCAGCATGGGTAAAGCTGCCCACCTTTTGATCCATAAACCAATGCTTAGCTAAATAATCTACCAGACGATTGGGTACGTGTTTTTTTAGCAGCGTGGAAAGATGAACTTTAGGCGACAAAGCGCGCTCATCTAACAGCCAAGTTTCGGCATCCAGCTCTGGCAAGAGGTTGATCAGCACAACCCCACCCTCGCGCCAAAAAGAAGAAATTTGTAGAATGCTGGGGCCACTAAGACCTCTATGAGTAAACAAAATATTCTCACGAAAACTGGTTGCCCCGCAACGGACCTCTGCGTCCAAGGAAATGCCGCTGAGGTCGGCAAAAGACTCTTTGTCACCGGAATTCCAGGTCAACGGCACCAGTGCAGCCCTGGGCGCGACAACCTCTAAACCAAAATCGTTGGCTGTTCGAAAAGCTAAATCTGACGCAATTTTTGGCATGGACAACCCACCGGAGGCCAACACAACTTTACCCGCTTGGTAGGTTTTCCCAGCAGTGCTTACGGTAAAGCTACCCTCTTGATTTTTCTTAATGGCAGACACCTCCATACCCGTGCGGATCTCTACGCCAGCCCACTGCGCCTCACTCAACAGCATCGCCACAATGTCTTTGGCGCTGTGATCGCAAAACAGCTGACCTAACTTCTTTTCGTGGTAATCAATGCCATGATTTTGAACCATTTCAATAAATCGATCAGGGGGATAGCGCTTCAACGCAGAAATACAAAAATGCGGGTTGTCGGAGAGAAAGTGTTGCTTTGGGTCTGTACCGTGATTGGTAAAGTTACACCTGCCGCCACCAGAGACTAGAATTTTCAGTCCAACCTTTGGACCCTTCTCCAAAACCAAGACTTTATGACCGTTGTAGCCCGCATGAATTGCACACATCAAACCGCTGGCACCGCCGCCAACAATAATAACGTCATGCATAGATCTATCTGCCTTACTGCTCATAATCGCGTTATTGCCAGCTATGCCATATGGGTGTGCAACTCACAGGTAACGCAGGCACCTTGCCCAGCTCCGCCCAAGGCTGCCCGGGTTGATGAAAATCACTACCAGTTGAGGCAACAAAACCAAAATCTTCGGCTAGTGATGCAAGGGTATTTGTCTTCACCGGATCTTGAGCGCCAGAGATCACTTCCAAGCCTTGCCCACCTACAGCTTTAAACTCATCACACAACGTGCGCAATTTGGTCAGGGTGATGCCATATTTCATCGGGTGGGCCAAAACCGGGATACCACCGGCACCACGAATCCACTGACACGCACGCTCTAAATCTGGCCAGTTCGCTTTAACATCTCCTGGCTTGCCGGCGCCCAAGTACTGCTTAAAAGCCTGCTTCATGTTTTTTACATGACCTGCGTCAATTAAGTACTGGGCAAAATGAGGCCTACCAATGGTACCGCCAGCGGCATTGGCCTGTGCACCCTCTAAGGTGTTTTCAAAGCCTTGACGGGACAAAATATCAGCAATGGTTTGCGCTCTTTCAGTTCTAGCTTTGGCTTGAATTTCCATGGCTTCCAGCAAGCCCGGATCCTGTAAGTCCAAATTAAGCCCTACCACGTGGATATTTCTACCTGACCACAGACAAGAAAATTCACAGCCGGTAATGAGCTTTACCGAATTATTGGCAATTTCCGGCAGGTCCGCCAACTCTGCATAAGCTGAAATAGTATCGTGATCTGTAATGGCCATCTGGGTCACTTCACGCTCAGCGGCAAGTTCTATCAGCGCTTGGGGGCTCAGTTTACCGTCAGAGTGCAGGCTATGCATGTGAAAATCGGCTTTGACGAATGCATTTGATGCGCTCATGTAGACAAGCCGCAAACGGAAAATGAGATGGCCGTAAAAACGACAGAAAAATAACTGATAAATACCTCATAAAAGTTCAAAAATACAAGTTGGCAATTCTACCCTAGCCGACCCCAGCCAAAGGTTTATAAGTTGCTTGCGCAACGGCACTGGGCCAACAGACTACGCGCTGTTTTTTGCCTAGGATAACGGCCTAGTATAACGGCCTAATATCGCGGCCTGATATAACTGCGTTTCTATTCTTCGTTTTTTCTGTCTTCCTGTCTCAATTCGCCATGCGTCAATGCCCATCGAGATTAGGTTTTCCTAGAATACGAGTATTCTACCTGTGTAATCGTCCCAGAAATCAGTATTTGAATGCGATCTGCAAAAATCCTCTAAAGCAGGGCATTTTTTGAGCTCTCTTTGACCTGTCTTTGCCCCTTCCTCGACAGCTCTTTACCCAAATGCATAGAGAAATCCTAGGCTTCACGAGCGACTTGCGGCAAACTTCGCGTTCTATTTTTTAGTAACTCTGGAGAGGCTCCATATGAAAGGTACAGTGCATTACGAACTTAGAGGCGATATCGCCCTCATGACCATCGACAACCCACCCGTTAACCCGCTTTCCTCGGGCGTACGCCAAGGACTTTCAGATGGCGTTAAGGCAGCACTTGCTGACGATAATGTGCAAGCGATTGTTTTGACCGGTGCTGGGCGTGCATTCATTGCTGGCGCGGACATTTCAGAGTTCGGTGGCAAAGCCGAAGGCCCTAGCCTGCATGATTGCCTTACGACTATGGAAAACAGCGCGAAGCCGATTATTGCGGCCATTAACGGCACTGCATTCGGCGGCGGTTTGGAAGTTGCTCTTTGCTGTCATTACCGTGTCATTGCGGCTAGCGCACCTGTTGGCCTACCTGAAGTTAAGTTGGGCCTACTGCCCGGCGCAGGTGGCACACAAAGACTACCTAGGCTCATTGGCGCTCAGAAAGCCCTTGATTTCATTCTTTCTGGCGACCCTATTCCTGGTCCAGTGGCAGCCCAGATGGGTATTGCTGATGCACTGGCTGAAGGCGACGTGATTGAGAGTGCCATGGCATTTGCCGCTGACATTATCGCCAAAGGCAGCCCTGTTCGCCGCATACGTGACGAAGAAGACATCGTTGCTAAGGACCGTGGCAACGCTGAAATGTTTGACGCAGCACGTAAAAATGCAGCGCGTAAAATGCGTAAGCGCTTTGCACCTGAGATGATCGTGCAGTGTATTGAAGCTGCGGTAAACCTTGGCGACTTCGACGCAGGCTTGGCCGTTGAACAAGAGTGCTTTGGTAAGTGTCTAAAGCACCCACAGCGTGAATCTCTTATTCACATGTTCTTCTCTGAGCGCGAAGTATCGAAGATTCCAGATGTGCCTAAAGATACAGCGACCCAAAAGATTGATACTGCGGCTGTCATCGGCTGCGGCACCATGGGCGGCGGCATCACCATGTCCTTCTTGAACGTGGGCATTCCTGTCACCACACTCGAGATGAATCAAGAAGCATTGGATCGCGGTATTGGCGTTATCAAGCGCAACTATGACATTCAGGTACAACGAGGACGCATGACCGCAGAGGAAGTGGACAAGCGTATGAGCCTATTAACAGGCACCACAAACTTTGAAGACCTTGGTTCTGCTGACCTCATTCTTGAGGCGATCTACGAAAACATCGACGTTAAAGTAGACACATTCAAGAAGATGGATGCGGTTGCTAAGCCAGGCGCAATACTTGCCAGTAATACCTCTGCCCTAGATATCGACAAAATGGCTGAAGCTACTTCACGCCCTGAGTCAGTTATTGGCCTGCACTTTTTTAGCCCAGCAAATATTATGAAGCTGTTAGAAATTGTGCGCGGCGGCAAGACCAGCAAAGAAGTTATTGCGAGCTCAATGAAGCTTGGTCGTCAGCTAAACAAAATCGCTGTTCTATCTGGTAATGCACCAGGCTTTATCGGCAACAGAATGCTTGCCGGCTACACTCGTCAAGCTGGCGAGATCATTCTGCAAGGTGCTACGCCTTATCAAGTTGACAACGCCCTTCTACAATTTGGCATGCCAATGGGCCCATTCCAAATGAACGACCTCGTTGGTCTAGACCTTGGCTGGCGTGCACGCAAGCTCAGCGGTATGAAGCCAGAAGATGTGCCAATTACCGCGCGCGTTGCTGACAAGCTTTGCGAAATGGATCGTTATGGTCAGAAAAACAATCGCGGCTATTACATTTACCCAGAAGGCAGTAGAGCTGGCCAAGCTGATCCCGAAGTTGTAGCACTGGTTGAAGAAACCTCTGCTGAACTTGGCATAGAGCGTCGCAGCATTGAGGACGAAGAAGTACTCAAGCGTTGCTTGTACCCTCTTATCAACGAAGGTGCGCGCATATTAGAGGACGGCATTGCTATTCGCCCATGTGACATAGACATTGTTTACATCAATGGTTATGGCTTCCCTGAAGTAACAGGCGGACCTATGTTTTGGGCTGACCAAATTGGCTTAGAAAACATTCTTGCTGACATTAAGGGCTTCCAAAAGGAATACGGCGGCACGATTTGGGAACCAGCTCCGTTGCTAGAGCGCTTGGTTGCTGAAGGCAAAACCTTTGCAAGCTTGCAAGGCTAGTAGGCCTAGTACGTCTAGTACGTCTAGTACGTCTAGTACGTCTAGTGGGTCTAGTACGTCTAGTGGGTTAGCCCCGCTAGTCAGACCAGCCAGCAAAACTAACCGAGCCGAAATGGCTGGGTTCGTGCAGACAATCGGTTCTCGTCAGCAATGGCGAGAACAGGTTTTCTAAGAAGGCTTTTAGAATCATCCACTTTTGGGAGAAAACGATGATTACCCAAGGTATACATCACGTTTCAATCAATGTCACAGATGTCGCAAGCGCTAAGCAATTCTATTTAGAGGTGCTAGAACTTGAAGACTTACCAAGACCTGACCTAGGTTTTCCCGGCGCATGGATCAAAGCGGGCAGTCAAGAAATTCACTTATTGGGCATAGACAGCGGCCAACCCCTAAAAGAACAACACTTTGCGTTCTTGGTTGAAAATATGGACCAAGTAACGGACCAGCTAGAAAAGCACGGTGTTCAGTTCAGTAGTGAAAAGAACATTCCTAACGTGTGCAGACAAATTTTTGCCCATGACCCAAGCGGCAATATGATTGAATTCAATCAACGTTTGAACGCCGAGTAGCATCATTTTAAATTTGCACCCGCGCCCTAACCTATATCAATATCTATTCCTAGGCAGAACACTGCCTTGCTGTATTGCAGCGGGCCTAGCGCTCTTTGCGGTTTTTTTCGCTCAGTCGGCGCTTGCTCACGGCGTTACTGAGGGCGACGCCAGCTTTCTGCAAGGCAAAGAAGGTTTTCACTTTTGGCCCTACTTCTATCTTGGGGCAAAACACATGGTCACCGGTTACGACCACCTCCTCTTTCTAGCCGGAGTGATCTTTTTTCTCTACCGATTAAGCGACGTTGGCATTTATGTCACGCTTTTTGCTGCGGGCCATAGCCTGACGCTTATTGTTGGCGTTTGGTTCGACATTCCAGCCAACGCTTACATCATTGACGCTATCATTGGTTTCTCTGTAGTTTACAAAGCGTTTGAAAACCTCGGCGGTTTCCAGCGTCTTGGCGTAAATCCAAACACCCGACTAGCCGTACTTATTTTTGGTTTATTTCATGGCTTTGGGTTGGCCACCAAACTGCAAGAAATCAGCCTTTCGCAAGAAGGGCTTTTGGCCAACTTGATCGCTTTCAACGTAGGTGTAGAAGTGGGTCAACTGTTAGCACTGCTGGCGATCATCACGCTTATGTCGGCTTGGCGACGACAAAGTTCATTCCCTCGCCAAGCCATAGTTGCCAATACCGTGCTGATGTTTGCCGGCTATCTATTGGTTGGTTATCAGTTATCAGGGTTTTTCTTGATCACCTAATTAGGCGATACTCAGACACACGTGAGAGGAGAATGTAAATGCAAGCGCAAAATTTATTCGATGCTGCAGAGCAACTAGGCAACCAATTTTCTGCGCGAAGCGCAGAGTTTGAAAAAGCCAGACGCCTGCCCAAAGACGTATCCAATGCAATGGCCACTGCTGGTTTTTACCGCATGTATGTGCCAACGGAGATCGGTGGCCTTGAGACCTCCCCCGCAGACAGTGCCAGAGTATTTGAGCGCTTAGCTCAAGGTGACGCAGCCTGCGGATGGGTAGCATTCATCGCAGCAACCAGTGGCTCCACCTTAGCGCGCATCCCTGTTGATACAGCAAAAGCCATATTCACCACGCCTGAAACCATGATCGCTGGTGTGTTTGCGCCCACGGGTAAAGCCACTCAAAACGGCCAAGGATTTACAGTCTCAGGCAATTGGCAATGGGGTTCAGGCACACAAAACGCAGATTGGGTTTTAGGCGGCTGCAGCATTTTGAATGCTGCCGGAGAATTAATGAACGAAAAAGCACCCACCAGCATGTGCCTAATGCCCGCAAACGCCATTGAATTTGCGGACACTTGGCATGTCAGCGGCCTGCAAGGTACCGGCAGCACAGATTACGGTGTGAACAACCTTCAGATTGGTGCTGAGCATGTGGTGGGCTTCGCAAAGCACGCGCCCCCTGCTGGTCCGCTGTTTCAATTTCCACACTTCACACTTCTGGCATTAGGCATTGCTGCCGTGGCAATGGGTATTGCAAGAGCCGCTGTTGACGAACTCATTACCTTGGCAGAGAGCAAAAAGCGTGTGGGTACCAATAGCACGCTAGCCACCCGTCCACACACACATATTGAAGTAGCTCGCGCAGAAGCCACTTTGCGCAGTGCGCGAGCGTTTTTCTATGACGCAATAGATACCGCTTGGTCAG
Source organism: uncultured Gammaproteobacteria bacterium (assembly GCA_913060615.1). Classification (GTDB taxonomy): domain Bacteria; phylum Pseudomonadota; class Gammaproteobacteria; order Pseudomonadales; family Azotimanducaceae; genus UBA4421. Next base: position 7,199 of record CAJXUL010000090.1, read on the forward strand.
AGGCCATCTCTGGCAATAAGGTGACCTTGGACATGCGGCGAGACATTCGTTTGGCAACTACCCATGCGGTGGAATCAAGCGTGAAGGTAGTAGACGCCATGTATACCTTAGGGGCAGGCAGCGCGGTTTATCACAATTCCAAGCTACAGCAGCACTTCCGTGACGTACACATGACCACCCAGCACATTATGGTGGCGCCCAGCACATTGGAGCTGACTGGGCGTTTGTATTTGGGTGTGGAGAGCAATACAGCGACGCTGTAAAAATTGGCAGCAGAACTCAATACTGACCGCAGTCGTTGCAACTACGGTTGTTAGCTCAGGCCTTTTGCTAAAGCTATTTGTTCAAGCAGTCTCAAGAGCACATTGCCCTTGAGACACGTACTCAATTGTTTAACTCAGTATCCAACCGCCATCTACTTCAATCGTGGTACCGGTAACAAAGTCGTTTTCAACCGCAAAGACAATGGCTTTAGCCACTTCATCTGGCGTGCCAGCCCGAGGAATCAAGTTTTTACCGGTTGCCCCAACCAACATTTTGCCCCGTGCTTCGGCATCGTTACCGAACATCGGTGTATCAATGACACCTGGGCTGACGACATTTATGCGTCTAGGCGCTAACTCTGCGGCGATTGCCCGTGAAAACTGTTCAACTGCACCGCCAACAGCGGCGATAGCCGCCTGACCTGGCTTCGCGCGACGCGCTGGCGCGCCACTGACCAATACAATACTGCCATGTTCAGAAAGATGCTCTGCACCGAAGCGCACAACATTGGTATAGCCCCAGAGCTTGTCAAAAGAACCCTGGAAGCCTGCCATGTCCATTGTTAGGAATGGTCCTGCCGCCCTACTGCCCCCTGTAGCAGCAGAAATGAGTATGTCGAAAGGCCCTTCCGCTTGAAACAATGCGGTTAATGCGTCGGCATCTCGCACATCACACCCACGCATGGTTACACCCGGGATATCACCGGCTTTGCTTGGGTCTCGACTGATCGCCACAACCTCTGCGCCTGCGGCCTGAAGCTGCATAACCGTTGCTAGACCAATACCTGAAGTCCCCCCAAATACCAGCGCTTTCTTACCTTTGACGTCCATTGTGCTCTCCCAATAATTGAGAGGCTATTTCAGCAGACCACCCATCAGAAGTCATCTATTGCGCGCCGGTATTTACTAAATCTGCGTGGATTGGCCCTCAACGCCGTCGAACTTGGTTACAATTGAAGATTGTTTTAGTAGGCGACAAATGTGTACCCAGAAAATTCCATAGAAGAGGCAGTGCAGCGTTTGATTGAGCGGCGAACCGTGAAAGTCATACACATGCTAGAGCCAGGACCTAGCGATGCGCAAATGCATAAGATACTCAGCGCGGCCATACGGGTACCCGACCACGGCAAACTTGCGCCTTGGCGGTTTATTGAGTTTAACGGTGACGCGAGAGTAGCATTTGGTGAAGTACTAGGTCGCTGTTATCAGGTGCAAAAACCAGAGGCCACAGAGGCGCAGATCGCCCATGAGGCAGCTCGGTTTTTACGCGCACCCAGAGTGGTCGCAGTCATCAGTCGAGTGAAACACGAACACAAAATCCCAGTTTGGGAACAGACTCTGTCAGCAGGCGCAGCCTGTCAAAATCTTTTGGTCGCAGCAAACCTTGTGGGCTTTGTCGCCCAGTGGCTCACCGAATGGTATGCCTATGATAAAGGCGTGGATCAGGCTTTGGGACTTGAACAGGACGAGCGCGTAGCCGGATACATCTACATAGGGTCCGCTGCAGAAAAACCACCTGAGCGACCGAGAGCCACTTTAGATGAAGTGCACAGCCAGTGGGTTGCGCCTAGTTAGCAGCCCTCTCAAGGGCCAGCACACACGAACAACGAGACAATCAAACAAACAAACAAACAAACAAAGCAAGAAAGCAAGAAAGCAAGAAAGCAAGAAAGTGCCAGCATCGTCCGGGATCGTGTAAAAGCAGCTGACTGATTTAGCTCGCTGCCTCACTTTTATCTATTGCTCTGCAACCTCACTAAAGCTTTTGCTGAAGGCCCCATTGGGACCATAGGTTGTGGCCTTGCTATAGAAACCAGTCGTCACTAGTTCAACCACAATGTCCTCACCTGTTCTGTTTTCCCAGTACCAGCCATGGATGCCGTCAAAGGGTGCGACGAAGGAGCCGTGAGCACTGCCTGCACGACCAATATCAAAGGTCACTGAATCTTCCGGATCTGTACCCTTTTCTTCACTGTGCATATCAAATATGAGTTCTGCCTGCGGATCATTTGAGGCGCTCACCGCTTGCCAAGTAAAAACCATGCTCTGGCCCTGCTCTAGGGTATATTTATATTCCACGGATTCAAATGGTGCCAGCGGGAAGGTCACGCTGTCCTTATGGTAAGTGGTAGGCTGTTTTGACAGCGCAGCAACACTGTATCCGGCCATGCCTTTGATACCCATCAGCTCACCCGCACCCGTTGGATCGATATCGTATTCCGCAGGCAGCACGAAAAGCACTAAAGCCAAAGCTGCTGCAACTACAGACCCTAATGAGATCAAACCTAACCTATCCGGTGTGGCTGTACTCACGCTAAATCTCGCCAGCTTCAACAATATATTTGTTATGACAGGCGCGGCAGACGTTATAGATTTCACCGCCCGCGTTGAACAACGCTTCGGCGTCTTGATCTATTGCAGCTTGGCGAGCCTTCAAAGCGGCGCGCGTCATACCTTGCGCGTATTCAACCCAATCGCCTTGATCCGCAGCGTAGCCTCTTAACATTAACAAGTTGCCGCCTTCAGCCACTACGGATGCAGCGTGTACAACGGCAGCCCAACCCTCATCGGTTGTCGGCTGAAGGTCCTGCTCACCTTCTATAGTGATAATCGCGCCAGCTGAAGACCAAATTTTGTCCGCTGCGGGTTCTAGATATTCAGTCATTAACTGATAGGTACTACCCGTTGCAGCCCCTTGAATGCTGGCTTGCTCAGATTGTTGCCCACATCCGGTAAGTCCAAGGGTAAGACTAATCATCAGCGCAAAACTTGCTTTCATCCAACTCATATATTCATCCTAATTTTTAACAACAATTCGCATTCTAGGAGCCGAGCGTCAAAGGCTAAAGTGTACGCTTGAGCCACCACTTGAACAGCGATGCAATTCTAGGCGTCATGCGACTTTTATTGTAGGCATCACCTAGGCGCTTCAAAAACTCACTACGCGTTGGATAACTAAAAATAGTTTTTTGCGCAGCGGACAAGCCCAAATTATTCGACATCATCAAACAAATAGGCGCCAACAATTCCCCGGCATCAGCGCCAATTATTGTCGCGGCTAAAATTTCATCCGTACCTTTCGTTGTCACCACTAATGCATAACCACCCTGGGCTTTCGCCCTGGCAGCGCTTGCAAAGGGTTTGGCCTTTACGCGGTCTAGCTCGGTTAAATCGAATTCGTAGCGGTCATAGGCGACACCCGTTTGTTCCAAGACATCTAACGAAGGTCCAATGGAAGCAATCTCCGGAGAGGTATAGGTGCAATGTGGAATGGCTAGTCCAGAGACTTTAGCCGTGGGGAAAAACAAAGCATTTTGTATTAACGCGCGGGCCTGAGCATCAGCATGATGAGTGAACTGCAGTGTTGTTGCACAGTCTCCAGCCGCATAGATATGGCTTTTAGTTGTGCGCAGTTTTTCATCGACAGCGACAAATCCTCGACCGTCCAACTCCACTCCGGCTGCTGGCAGATTCAGATTTTCAGTATTCGGTCTGCGACCGGCCGCCACCATGATTTTCTCACAGACCACAGTGCCATTTGGGGTATGAATGGTCCCAGCCCCCTCAATCGCAGTAACCGCTTCGCCAAGATGTAAACGCACACCGCTGTCCGTTAATGCTTGCGCCAAGGTTTCACCCGCCAGTGGAATCTCCAGTGGTAATAGGCGCGGGGCTTGTTCAAATAGTTCTACGCGAGTACCCAGACGCTGTCTCTTATACACATCTCCGAGCCCACGAGACGGACTCCTATCTCGT
>CAJXUL010000091.1 GCA_913060615.1 uncultured Gammaproteobacteria bacterium
AGATCTCCACCTCTCTATTCGTCGGCAGCGTCAGATGTGTATAAGAGACAGGGTACAGATGGAGCTAGGCGAAAGCCACCTTGGCGCTTTATCTATGAACACCCAGGGCCCGGATGACGCCACTATGCTTACTCTGTTGGAACATGGCACTGACTTCCAAAAAGAGAAATTCCTCAAGCCGCTGTTAAATGGGGAAAAGCGTATTTGCTATTCCATGACTGAAAAAGCTGCTGGCGCTGATGCAACAGGCATGCAAACCAGTGCGGTTTTAGAGGGCGACAACTGGGTACTTAACGGCGAGAAGTGGTTCAGTTCATCCGCTTCTGTGGCAGATATCGCTGTAGTAATGGCTAAAACTGATCCGGATGCTCCACGCCATGAGCAATACAGTACATTTATCGTAGAACTACCCAATCCCGGTTACGAGATTTTGCGCAACATAGAAACCATGCAGCCGCACACTGACCTTGGGCTTAAACTCGGTGGCTCCCACTCAGAAATCAAAATTGAAAATCTTGTGGTGCCCCGCGAGAATATCTTGGGTGGACGCGGCCAAGGCTTCTCTATGGGTCAACATCGACTGGCCTACGGACGCCTACGCCACGGCATGCACAACGTTGCCATTGCCCAACGCGCCTTGGATTTGGCAGCAGGCCACGTGGTCAGCCGCAACACCTTTGGTAAGCGCTTGGCAGACCGCCAAGGCGTGCGCTGGATGCTGGCGGACTGCGCTGCTGAAATCTACAAAGCACGACTCATGTTGTTGCACATTGCCTACAAAGCAGAGCGTGGCGAAGACTTACGCCAAGAGAATGGCATCGCCAAGGTTTTCCTTGCGCACATGGTGCATCAAGTGGTCGACACCGCCCTACAGCTACATGGGGCATTAGGCTATAGCCACGACACGCCGCTAGCACGTTGGTACACCGGCATTCGCAGTCAGCGATTGGTAGATGGCCCAGACGAGGTACACCGTTGGCGTACTGGGGCAAATGTCATCAAGGCATTTGAAGAGCATGGCACTACAGCTTCAGCCTGTGGTGGCGAACTGCTTTAGTTTAACGACGAACTTTGTTAAACAAATCTAGTGAGAGGGCAAAGGGTATCCAGTGGCGATATCTTTTGCCTTTCCGTGCCCTTAGCCGCTCTTTTCTTAGTGCCTCTTACCCCTGCAAAGAAGAGCGCTTCCAAATATCTTATTCTCGCCAGGCCTTTCTTCTTGTAAATCACTTAGCCATGCCGATAAACGGTGCAATACTGTCAATCCGTGCTGGTAATTTCCCGGTAAATTTCCTAAATTCGTTGTTTACAGAATCTATAAAAATTCCCTACCAAACCCTAATAGGAGGCTCCAGTGCCCACACCCACTAACACTGAAGCGTTTGAAGAAGAAGTTAATGCATTCCTCAACGCAAACCTGACCCCAGATCTAGTCAAATCAGCATCTTTAGGCTTTGGTATTCCGCGGGAAGAAGGCACGCGCTGGCACAAGGCCCTCTTTAACAAAGGCTGGATCGCCCCAGATTGGCCCATAGAATTCGGCGGCTGCGACTGGTCGCTAAGGCAAAAACACATATTTTCCCAAGCTACAGCTTTTGCTGGTGCCCCCATGATTATGCCATTCGGTATCGGTATGGTCGGCCCTGTTATCTACACCTATGGTACACAGGCGCAAAAAGACCAACACCTTCCCAGCATTTTGGATGGCAGTACGTGGTGGTGCCAAGGGTATTCAGAACCCGGCAGCGGCTCTGACCTGGCCTCATTAAAGACTTCTGCGGTGCGAGACGGCGACGACTATATAGTCAATGGACAAAAGATCTGGACCACAAATGCACACAAAGCGGATTGGATTTTCGCCTTGGTACGGACCAAAACAGAAGGCAAAGCCCAGCAAGGCATTAGCTTTTTACTCATAGACATGAGCACACCGGGGTTAGAGGTAAAACCTATCGTATCTATTGATGGCATGCACCATTTGAACGAAGTGTATTTTACCGATGTTCGAGTGCCTGTGAGTAACAGAGTGGGCGAAGAAAATTCTGGCTGGACCTATGCAAAATTTTTACTCGGGCACGAAAGAACTGGCATTGCTGGCGTAGCCGCGTCACAGCGAAAAGTCAGCGCTATCAAAGAAGTCGCCGCGGTAGAGCATGACAACAATGGCAAAAAATTAGCTGACTCTCACGAATTCATGAGCGCACTGAGCGAAATTGAAGTTCGACTGAATTCGTTAGAAGCAGTAGAGGCGAGAGTTATCGCAAACATGGAAGCGACCGGCGCACCTGGAGACTCAGCATCTATGCTGAAAATCATAGGTAGCGAGATTCAACAAGCCTTGCAGGAGCTTACCGTGGAAGCAGTGGCTTACTACGCCCTACCTTTTGATGTCGCCTTAATCAGAGGTGAAATCAACGAGCCATCAATTGGCCCTAAATATGCTGAAAGCGCGGTATCTGATATGAACTTCGGGCGTGCCGCTTCCATTTATGGAGGCTCGAATGAGATTCAGCGTGGCGTGATTGCCAAAGGTGTTTTAGGTCTTTAGCGCTGGCTTTTAACTCTAGGCTTTAACTCTAGGCTTTAACTCTAGGCTTTAACTTTAAGAAGCGTTAAAGACTCTGCGAAAGCCGGCCAATGCGCCGGCATCTTGCGTTGCCCCAGCCGCTTTATTCACGGTCGGTTTTGCCGCCAAGCGACTCGCTAATTTGCTCAACAAAAAGTAATCTCCAGAGCATCTGAGCCGAGAACTAGTGCTCCCAGTGATTTCGCAAAATCATTCGGGTAAGGATGGCCAGAGTTTTTAACCGTATTGTCACAAATAGAGTATTTAATCCCAAAATGTAGGAGACAAAATGTTTGCGCCGCATAAAACTGATGTAAGACCAATGGTTAGGATGCAAAAATGCCAAAATCAATACTGGTTGTAGAAGATGAACAAGAGATTAGAGAACTGCTCGTATTTACTCTTTTGCGCGACGGTTATGAGGTTGTCGAGGCTGAAACTGCCGAGGTAGCCCTAGAAAAAATTGATAACTCACTTCCTGATTTGATCCTAGTTGACTGGATGTTGCCGGGCATGGATGGAATAGACTTGGCTAAACGCCTGCGTAGAGATGAACTGACCGCGGATTTACCCATTGTTATGCTTACCGCTCGCGGCGAGGAAGCGGACAAATTACAAAGTTTTGCCGGCGGGATTGACGATTACATCACCAAACCATTTTCACCCCGAGAACTACTGGCTAGACTAAAAGCCCTGCTGCGCCGAAGTGGCGGCCCAAAAAACAACCTAATTGAGGCCAGTGGTATCTGCCTTGATCTAAACAGCTACCGAATCACAATCAACGGTAACGAAATTCAAATCAGTCCCACTGAGTACAAATTATTGGAAGTACTTATGCGCAACCCAGACCGCGCATTTGAACGCAGCCAGTTACTAGACAGAGTTTGGGGCAGGCAGGTTTTTGTGGAAGAGCGAACCGTAGACGTGCACATGCTCAGACTACGTAAAATTCTCAAACCATACGGCTTAGACGCAACACTGCAAACTGTTCGCGGCATCGGCTATAGGTTTACGTCAGTCAGCTAGCACTCTAAACGCGCGCACCTGACTCTTCCGTTGGGCTTGAAGCGTAATTTTTCGAGGCTTGTTCAACGCGTGCAGGTTTGCGCGACTGCGCAATCGTATTGACCTTGATTTGACTCGACGAAGTGCGCGGATTGTACTGAACTTGAATGACCTGCTTACCATGCAGCGCCAAATAAGATTCCACCGCGACATTATGCGGCTTGCTGCCCCAATCTTCGCCAATCACAAAAATATCTACATTCAGTTCTTTGCAGCCGGAAACGTACTCAAGCTCGTGATACGGACGCACAATGTCAACACAGCGCAATGCTTTGAGCATTTCTTGGCGCTGATCTAGAGGAATAACCGGAACGTTAGGTTTGTAGGAGTTCACCACCCGATCCGAGGCCACGCCTACCGCAACCACATCGCCCAAAGTGCCACAAAACTCTAGTAGTGCTAAGTGCCCAACATGTAATAGATCAAAAGTTCCTACTGTATAGACAATCATTGGGTTCACTGGTTCCTGAATTAGTTTAGTTGTGGTCATTAAGTAGGGGTGTTCATTAATTGCTCGCTCAGATTCCACCCGTAAAAAAAGGTTATGGCTAAGGTATAAAAGCCGAGAAGGTAAACATTGCGCGGATTACTGGACAATTTTGGCGTCTTAATTTGCGCGACATTTAAGCCTGCGAGCAAAACTCCACAAACGTATAACACCACCGAGAATTCCACCTCACTGAAGAAACCTTCAAAGAGGAACAAGAAGACTAAGAAAACACTATTATTATCCAGCGCTAGACCCGTGTACTGGGCGTTATCAGAAAGCCCGAAAGTACTGAAGTAGCTTAAGCGAATTGCACTGGCTGCAAGCATGAGAAAAGCGCCAACAAGAAATACAGGATTAAAGCCGCTATAGCTCATAAGCAACACGGCAGGAGCAACGCCATAACTGACAATATCTATTACTAGGTCAAGCTGGCCTCCAAACACTCGATCATTGCCCGAGCGGCTCTTAATTCTTCGCGCAATCAAACCATCTGCCCAGTCGAATGCGACAGCCCAAATCATGCCAATCATTGCGGCAGAAAAAACACCTAAAATGCTAAAATATATTGATAGCAGCGTGCAGGCCAAACCCGCTAGGGAGCACAGGTTAGGTAGGTCTTTAACAAAAGACAGGATAGTTGGCAGCGTTTGATTTTGAGCTTTTGCTATCGTCATAAAGATCCAGATTAATGTACCTCGATGATTTTAATATCGAGCAGAGCGAATCTTCCGGCGCCTCAGGGCAAACCGAGCAAGATCAAGGAAGCGCGAAAAAAGGCGCCAAAACGAAAAAGAAAAAAGAAGGGTCAGTTACTACTAATTTGAACAAGTTAGGTTCTGCTAACTGTGTAATCTGACTCTAAGAACTGGCAGCAAGGGTGGCAACAAGACGACCACCAAACCATGCGAAAGAACTACAACATCTGAGACTATGTAATAAAGGCGGAGGCTAACACGTCTGCGCCCACTAGTCGTGATATATAAAAATTTTCACTACAAATCGTTAAAAAGAAACAGTCAACCCAGCAGAGGCCTAACGGCTAGCCTCCCGCTGTTGGGAATTCCTGCAAAAATAGCAGGCCAATACCCGTTCATCTAGCTTAGCGCCCCAAATCTGAAACCTTAGTGATTCCACCAAGCCCTATCGGAGAATGAACGTAAATCCATTTCATGTGTCCACACGGACCGATGCTGCTGATGAATATGATAGTAAGAATCGGCAATGCGCTCAGGCAACATCAGCCCATCATGTTCCATACCCTTTGTTTCTCGAAGCTCCTGAAACTTTTCAGCGCCAAGCATTTTGCCAAGCGTGTCAGGGGCATCTACCGCACCGTCAATGACGATATGCGCTATGTGGATGCCTTTTGGCGCAAACTCGGCATTCAGCGACTGGCATAACATGCGCCTACCGCCCATTGCCGCAGCGTGAGAGTGCTGGCCTGCATTGCCGCGCATTGCAGAGGTTGCCGACGTCACAAGAATTGTGCCGCGCCCTCTTTCTTCCATCAACGGCGTAACAGCAGACGCCATTCTGAACAAAGCAAACGTTGCCATGCGCCAGCCAATCTCAAAAGCCTTATAGCTTGTGTTAGCTAAAGAGCGGTCACCAATTTGTGCACCGAGATTAAACACAACTGCGTCTATAGGACCAATATTGGCTTCCACGTCCGCAATGCGTTCTTCTAATCCATCCGGCTCTACGGCGTTGAGCAAATAACCGCTGGCGGAACCACCATCGGCCTCAATTTCAGCCACCATTTTGTTCAAGCCATCTTCATCACTGCGCCGGCAAAGCACCGCGTGGTAGCCCTCCTTTGCAAAACGCTTTGCTACGTTGCCACCAATCCCTGCGCCCGCACCTATTACTAAACAAACTGGCTTAATCAATTTCTTTCTCCTAACCTAATCATGAAACTCCGAAATCTGCCTGTAGATTGCAGTAATACGCATATGGCAGGCAACCACTAGAGCAAATTTACTTACCTTTTTCCACCTCATAAATCTAACTTAGAAAACCACTCAGACCTTGATAAGCTCGGAGCGATAAGAACAGTCACCCGCAAAACTTTGCATGCACGTTTTAAGGCCATACAAATGAACTATACCCATCCTGAGTATCTTATTAGCTCCGAGGAGCTGCAAAAAATAATCGGTAATGACAACGTTAAAGTCTTCGATACCAGCGTTTTATTGCATCAAGTAGACGGCGCTCACAAAGCCGAGTCTGGCGTTGAGGCGTATTTAGAAGAACATATCCAAGGCGCAGGGTTTATAGACCTTATTACTGACTGGTCAGATACGGAGTCAGCTCTTAATCACACCCTACCGCCGCTAGATGCTCTGACCAAGGCCATCGGCGACAGCGGCATTAGCCAGGACGATGAGGTGATTTTATATTCCTCAGGCCATCTTATGTGGGCCACCCGAGCGTGGTGGTGCCTACATTACGCCGGTCACAACAATATCAAAATCTTAAACGGCAACATTCGCGCTTGGAAAAATGCCGGTTTACGCTGCGCATCTGGGCGGCATGAATTTGCTAAAACAGAATTCTCCGGCACGCCTAAATCCGCGGTATTTACCAATACTCAAGGTGTAGAAGCGGGCATCGCACAAAGTAGCTGCACCATCAATGCCCTGACCACGCCCCTGTATGAGGGCACAGGTGATTTCTTCTACAAGCGCCGCGGGCATATTCCCGGCAGCCTCTCACTGCCGTTTTCCGACGTACTGGACAATGAATTCTTCCTCGAACCTGAAACACTCGCCGCGACCCTAGAAAGCCAAGGCATGTTAAGTGCTGAAAACGTCATTGTTTATTGCGGCGGTGGAATTGCAGCTACGCTGGATGCCTTTGCGTGCAAACTACTTGGACAGGAAAAGGTTAGCGTTTACGACGGCTCTATGTCTGAATGGGTGCTTTCCGAGGAACGCACACTGACGTTAGGCACTAATCCGTAGGATCATTACAGTGGATGCTTGCCGTGCTTTAATGCCTCAGGGCTGTCTCCGCCAATCCAAAACCTTTACATTTTTAGGCGTCACCGCCGACAAATAGATTACATATTCAGGAGAGCATTCAATGCAAAATTTTGAGCAAAAAGTCGCCGTCATTACCGGCGCAGGCTCTGGCATGGGTCGCTACTTAGCGATTCTTATCGCTAAAGCCGGTGGCGATGTAGTGATCTGTGACGTTAACGAGGAGTCCCTGGCAGAGACTAAAGCACTACTCCACAGCTACAATGTTGCCGTTTCCAGTCACATCTTAGACGTGGCCGATAAAGACGCGATTAAGGCGCTTCCGGAAAAAGTCATCGCGCAGCACGGCAAGGTTGATCTGGTTTTCAACAACGCTGGGATAACCTTCGACTCAAGTTTTGAAAATCTCGCCGAGGAACAATGGGATTCGGTCATGGACATCAATCTCCATGGCGTGGTGAATATGACCCGAGCGTTTATGCCCCACCTCAAAGACCGGCCAGAAGCAGCTATTGTTAATACTTCTTCAATTTTCGGCATGGTGGCAGTGCCTAAACAAAGCGTATATCACGCAACTAAATTTGCTGTACGTGGCTTCACAGAAAGCCTTGCAAAGGAGTTAAAGGGTTCTTCTGTTCAAGTCCATTGCGTGCACCCTGGTCACATTGGTACCAACATTCTTGCTACCGCCAAGTTCAACGAAGATGATGAGAAAGGCCCCGGCAATGCGTTGGGCTTAGGCCCTCAAACCCGCGAAGAAATGGGCGACGCGTTCAAAAAACACGGCATGCACCCAAGCCGCGCGGCGCAGATTATTTTACAAGGCGTGCAGAAAAAGAAGACGCGGATTTTTGTCGGACTGGATGCTAAGTTGATAGACCTCTCACAACGCTTAATGCCTACCCACTACGAGAAAATTTGGCCCCTATTCATGCTGCCTTTGTTTTTCTTCCGCAACAAAAAAGCCATCGAAGACACGGAATAACTTAAGAACAACTTAAGAACAACTGTAAGTTGCAATTCGACGCCTGTCTCTAAACTGTGGCCATTCGGCCACAGCGCCCCCGACCCAAAAGCAAATTCAACTTTTATGACTCAGCTCAATGAGGTAACTTTCGGTGTAAATAAATCCTTGGAGGGGAGTTATGTCAGCAAATATCAACATTAGCTACGAGTACGTGCCGCGCTTTAAAGCAGGCGATCCTGCAGGCGTTAGCTACCTCGAAGAACACGGTTATGTGGTCATTGCCAACGCCTTGACTGACGTACAGAGCACGCAAGCATTGAGCCTCATGTGGGACTATTTGGAAGGCTTAGACACTGGCATTTGTAGAAACAATAGAGACACTTGGGACAATGATCGTTGGCCTACGGCTGTACACGGTGGCATTTTACCCGGTCACGGCATAGGCCACAGCGCAGTCCAGTGGTACATCCGAGACATCCCAGCTGTAAAAGATGCTTTTGCGGCGGTATGGGACGATGACGAATTGCTGGTCAGTTTTGATGGTATGGCTTTATGGCGGCCTTGGACATATAACGAAAAATGGCGAACTAACAGAGGCCCAAGCTGGATGCATATTGATCAGCACCCTATTGGACGACCAGGCAAGCATTGTGTGCAAGGTTTAGTGAATTTGCTGCCATCTTCACCAGCAACCGGCGGCAACGTCATGGTCCCGGGCAGTCACAAGCGTTTTGAGAATATACCTACGGATTATGCAGAACGGCTGAGTCGAATCCACCCTAAAATTGACCACTTCAGATTCCCCAAAGACGATCCATTACTCGCTGACGCACAGCCAATCATTTGCCATATGGAAGCTGGCGATATGATGCTCTGGGATTCTCGGACCATTCATTGTAGTAGCCCTGGCTTAGAAACACCTGCCGACGACCAACAACTGTTTCGAGCGGCGAGTCTCATTTGCATGATGCCCAAAGCCAAGTCTAACGCTGAAGTAATTGCGCAGAGAAAAGATGCAGTTAATACACGCACCTCCACCACCAATTGGAGTGACCGGTTCATTAACGCCGATGAATTTCCCGACGTCCTATCTGCCGAAAAAAACAAATACAAGCTGCCGCCAGTACCAACACTCAATGCGAACCAGCGAAAGATGGTGGGTTGGGACGACTAGCTAGTATGCAAACTGGACGCATTGCGCGGTGACGGCAACTCAATGGGCACTACTATCTGTTGCATTGCTAGCGGGAGCTGCCACACCCGGTGCTAGCCTTGCCTTGATTATAAGCACGGCAACCAAATATGGTCGCGCAGCCGGTGTCATTCAGGGTCTGGCACACGGTATTGGTATAGGATTTTACGCACTACTGGTAAGCACTGGTATCAGTTCCGTGCTCTTTGCCTCCGAGCGTGCGTTCCAAATTTTGCAATTTGGCGGCTGCTTACTCCTCATTTATCTCGGCGGAAAAATGATTAGGGGCGGTTGGCAAAGCCGCCAACAAAAAGATATAGGTCTAGCACTGGACAGCATAGGCTCTGATATAGGCAGCAGCACTTGGGCCCATGCCAGCAAAGGCTTTCTCATCGTCTTTCTCAATCCAAAAATTGCACTGTTCTTTTTTGCTGTGTTCAGTCAATTTTTGCAACCAGGGCAAAGCCTATTGCTACAATGGAGCATGGCCTCATTAGCCGGAGCAATAGATGCACTTTGGTACTTATCCATGGCGGTTTTGGTTTCTATTCCCAAGGTGAATAAAACCCTTAACCAGCTCAGTTGGCAGCTAGACATATTGTGGGGCAGCGTACTGATTGCTATTGCTGGCGCACTTGCGTTCGCCATTTAGTATCAAAAACTAGAGTAACAAAAGGCCAAAGAGCCAAGCTTATTAAAGAGGGAAAAATATGCTCACTACAAATACAGTACTACTAAATCAAGAAGACGGCGTGGCAACCATCACATTGAATAGACCAGAATTCATGAACGCCATGACCAATGAATTGATGCGTGGCATTTCGCAAGCGCTGGAGGTCGTCCGGAGTAACGAAGATATAAGAGTTGTGATACTCACAGGCAACGGTAGAGGTTTTTGCGCAGGCGCAGATTTAGTGCAAGCCGCAGAGCCAAAAAAACCGGCCACAGGCGCAAGCAAACAAGGTGATGACTTCAATGCAGCTCTGCGCGCGCTGATGGATTGCCCGGTGCCGACTATCGCTCGGATCAACGGACCAGCTGCAGGCGGCGGATTTGGCTTGGCCTTAGCTTGCGACATTACTGTTGCCGCCCACTCAGCGTTTTTTGTTGCTACCTTTGGACCCAACCTAGGCATTGTTCCCGATATGGGCGCCACCTGGAGCATTCCTCTGCGTGTTGGCAGAGCGAGAGCACTGGGCATTACATTGCTGGGCGACAGAGTCAGCGCAGAACAAGCGTTGCAGTGGGGCATGATTTGGGATGCCGTTGAAGACAGCGCACTAGACACGCGAGTAGCTGAAATTGCGGCGGTACTAAAACGCTCTTCTCCCAGCGCAGTGACGCGGACTAGACAAACAATTGATGCGGCTATTCACAATATCTTTAGCGATCAGTTAGATTTAGAGATGACACACCAAGCCGTACTCATTCCAAAAAACATGCAAGCGGGTGCCAAAGCATTCCTAGCAAAAACAACAGCAGATTTTAGCGGCGAACGCGGATAGTTAAACACGGCTGCGGTAACACGCGGACACTTAAGGACAACAAATTATGGCAACAGGGTTTATTTGGAACGAGCGCTACATGTGGCACGACAATGGTTCCGCCATTGGCGTTCAACCCGCTAAAGGCGCTTTTCAGCCAGGCATGCACCTAGAAAATGCCGAGACCAAAAGAAAGCTGAAAAACTTGTTGGATGCCTATGGTGTGACGCCACAACTAAAATCACTGGATCATGAAATGGCCAGCAATGAAACGCTAGAGCGCTTTCACACCCCTGAGTACATTAGCCTCGTGCAGGAACTCAGCGACGGTCGTGGCGGCGATGCTGGCGAGTCTGCATTGATCGGCTCCGGCTCGGCCGAGGTCGCAAAATTGGCCGTGGGCGGTACTTGCGCCGCTGTGGCTCTGTCTCTTATACACATCTCCGAGCCCACGAGACGGACTCC
>CAJXUL010000092.1 GCA_913060615.1 uncultured Gammaproteobacteria bacterium
TCTACACCTCTCTATTCGTCGGCAGCGTCAGATGTGTATAAGAGACAGCTTCTGACTTGTGTTCAAATTCAGATAAAACTTCGCCAGATTCGCTTAAGATTTTGCCGTCGTAAGGACGAATCTCAATGATGTCGCCAAAACCAAGTTTGTCCACTGGGGCCTCAAAAACTAACGCGCCAGCATCTTCCATGGTGTTGAAGAAAATCGGAGCAACATTGCCACCGATGCAAATTCCGCCAGAGCGCTTGTTTGGCACGCCAGGCATGTCTTCGCCAAAGTACCAAAGCACAGAGTTAGTGGCTGACTTTCTAGATGAACCAGTACCCATAACGTCACCGACAAAGGCAACGGGGAGCTCATGATTGCTCATCTCTTCGATTTGCTTCATTGGGCCGATATTGCCGTGATCTTCAGGGGTTAAACCATCCCGAGTCATCTTGTACATTGCACGGGCATGTAATGGAATATCTGGGCGTGACCATGCATCTTGAGCAGGTGATAAATCATCGGTATTGGTTTCGCCGGTGACCTTAAAAACGATCGCCTTAATACTCTCAGGCACTGCATCATTGCTGGTAAACCACTCGGCATCTGCCCAGCTTTGCATCACGCCTTTAGCGTCTGCATTACCAGCGTCAGCTTTAGTAGCCACATCGTGGAAGGCATCAAAAACCAAAATAGTTGTCTTCAACTGCTCAGCAGCCTGAGCCGAAAGTGCCGGGTTATCGAGCAAACCAACCAGTGTGGCGACGTTATACCCGCCATGCATATTGCCCAACAGGACAACGGCGGCTTCTGCATCGATGATTGGTGAAGAAGCTTCACCTAAGACAATGGCGCTGAGAAATCCTGCTTTCACATAAGCGGCTTCATCAACGCCGGGTGGTATACGATTTGCGATCAAATCGAGAAGAAATTCTTCTTCGCCAGCTGGGGGAGACTTCAGCAATTCAACCAAATCTGCGGTCATTACTGGGTCTAAGGGTTTGGGTGGCACACCCAGTTCTGCTCGCTCACTGACGTGGGCTCGATAGGCTTCAAGCACAGTATGATTACTCCTCTGTTACACAAAATCTTAAATAAGATGCTGAAAAAAATTGTGGACTCTATGACGGTCCAAAGCGGCGCAAATTATACGTGAATTTGAGCGTTTTTTATAGACCTAGCTCGCCGTAAAGATCGACCCTCAATTAATTTAGAAATCCCCACCCATTCCCCATCACGAAGCTCTTCTACCGCATATCGGCCAACACCAACCGCATAGCAGCCACCCTAAGACGCGCGCGCCTAGGTTTTTCAGACTCGAAGACTCAACCCACCATAAGACTGACGATAAAAAGGAGTTGCCATGTTTGATATGCCAAATGACCAAAAAATTCCTAGAAATAATGGCAACGCTGAGGTGGATGGCGGCATTGGTGTAGATTGGGGCAAAACCTCCCGCGACTACGCCGAGCATCGGCCTGGCCCGCCGCTGAGCTTCTACCAAAAACTAGCCGCACTAGAAATTGGCCTGCCCGGACAAAAAGTCCTCGACCTAGGTACAGGCACCGGCGTGATTGCACGGCAAATGGCACGCCAAGGCTGCGAGGTGTGGGCAACAGATATTTCAGACACACAAGTAAAAATGGCTCAGACCTTGGCCACTGCGGAAAATTTAGACATAACGTTCGCAACCGCTTCAGCCGAAACCACCGACTTCGCGGACAACAGCTTTGATGTCATTACCGCCCACCAATGCTTTTTGTACTTCGATCTAGATAAAGCCCTACCCCCCATCCTAAAAATGCTCAAACCAAATGGCGTGTTGGTGATTTCACATTTTTCATGGCTACCGTTGATCTGTGACATCGCCAAGGCCAGCGAACAATTAATTTTGCGCCACAACCCAAAATGGCAGGCCCACAGTTACAACGGACGCACTTACCCCAACTATCCAGGCATGCACCCGCAATTCCACTACAGTGGCTACTTTTACTACGATGTGGAAACACCGTTCACGAGAGAAAGCTGGCGTGGGCGCATCCGTGCATCTAGGGGCGTAGGTGCTTCAATGAACGAGGCTGAAATAGCTGCATTCGATACCGCACACGCAGAAATGTTAGAGACAATGACCGAGGGTGCCTTCACGGTGACCCACAGAATTGATGCGCATATTTTTTCAGCGGGTTCAGTTGAAAATTAGGCCTAGAGAATGCTAGGAGCGCAACAAAGCAAAGACTGGGAAAACGACAAAAAAGTCAGTCGATGCTGGTCATTGGATCACCTTCACCCTCCGCAGATTGGCGCCGATAGAGATTGGCACCACAACGCCAGCAATAGCTGGCTTCTCGAGAATGACCTTCTGCCGAACAATCAGCGCAGGTTTTGGTATTTGCCTGCCGCCTATTCGCCTCATTAAGTTCCAAGGTAACGATACCGGTCGGCACAGCAATAATGCCGTAGCCTATTATCATAATGAAACTGGCCACGGCCTGACCGAGACCAGTCACCGGCACAATATCGCCATAGCCTACAGTGGTCATAGTGGCTACCGCCCAATAAATACTGTGCGGAATACTGGCAAATCCGGGGTTGATGTGACCTTCTACCAAATACATAAAAGAGCCAAAGACCACCATCAATGCCAAAGCACTGGCTATGAAAACAGTAATCTTACGCCGACTAGCCGTTAACGCCTGAGCAATTAACTCAGCCTCACCTACATAACGCGCCATCTTCAATACGCGAAACACTCTGAGCACTCTCAGCACGCGAACCACCAAGAAGTACTGAGCGCCGACAAGCCACAGGCTTAATAAAGTCGGCACAATACCGAATAGATCAACAATGCCATAAAAGCTCCGAGCATATGCCCAAGGTTTTTCTATGCACCAAAGACGCAGGCCATATTCGACTATAA
Organism: uncultured Gammaproteobacteria bacterium; assembly: GCA_913060615.1. Taxonomy (GTDB): domain Bacteria; phylum Pseudomonadota; class Gammaproteobacteria; order Pseudomonadales; family Azotimanducaceae; genus UBA4421. The sequence continues at coordinate 2,903 of CAJXUL010000092.1, forward strand.
AGACAATGGTGAAACACCATTCAAGGGCATACAAAATTTCGCCGTAACGGCTATTTAGATCCGCGACAGAATCTAACATGACAACTATGACGCTTAGCAAAATCACTACAATCAGGACGACATCAAAAAATCTACCTGCTGGGGTATCGGCCTCAAATATAATTGTTCGCGCTGAATCTCGAATGGAACTCATCTAAATCTCGATTTAGTTTAGGACTGGCCTATTTAGCAGCAGCCGCTGATTTTACCGCACCCGGCGACCCTACCGCTGTGCCAGCGTTACGCGGGTCAGCCATACCTTCAATACCCTTCTCAGTCCGCAAAACAGAGTTAGCGTCGCCAATTTGATAAGTGCCCGGAAGCACCACTAACTCGTTATGACCCCGGCTCTCTAGCGCTCTGCGCGTGTCAGCAGAAAACGCTTGGGGTTCATAAATAACCCGGGTAGGTAACCACTGATGATGAAAGCGTGGGCTGGACACGGCGTCTGACAACGACATTTTGTGCTCAAGCACATTCAAAATAATTTGCATGGTAGTGGTAATAATTGTGCTGCCGCCTGGCGAACCCGTGACCAATAGAGGTTTACCATCTTTAACCACAATGGTCGGTGTCATAGAGCTGAGCATGCGTTTGCCCGGCTCAATGGCATTGGCTTGGCGACCGATCAAACCATAAAAGTTAGGTTCGTTTTCTTTGGCAGAGAAATCATCCATCTCGTTATTCAGCAGCATGCCGGTGCCAGCAGCCACAATTTTTGTACCGTAAGACAAATTCAGCGTCGTGGTATAAGAAACCGCATTGCCCATGGCATCCATGACCGATGCATGGGTCGTTTCCAAACTTTCATAAGGCACCTCACCAGATTCAATGTTTTCACTGAAGCTAGCTTTAGATGGATTAAAGTCAGCAAACCTTTCTTTGGCGTAGGCCTTAGTGGTCAGTTGCGCAACAGGCACCGGGTAAAAGTCAGAGTCCCCCAAGTGCTCGGCACGATCAGCATAAGCCCTGCGTTCCGCTTCAATCATAAGGTGAATGGCTTCTGAACTGCCGTAACCCATGGCGCCTAAATCGTAGCCTTCTAACATATTCAGCATTTGCACCAACAATATGCCGCCTGAAGACGGTGGGGGCATAGAAATAATTTCGTAGCCTTTATAGGTGCCGCGAATCGCTTCACGCCAACGAGGTTGATAATCCTCAAGATCCTTGTGGCTAATTAGACCGTTACCAGACTTCATCTCAGCAACCAGCAAGTCAGCTGTGCGGCCTTTATAAAACCCGTCCCTGCCCTTATCTCTGATGCGAATCAGAGTTTGCGCAAGATCGCTTTGAACCCAAAGATCACCAATTTCATAAAGTTCTCCGTCATTAGAGAATACCGCTCGGCTAGCGGCATAAGGCGCAAAGTCTGGCTGCCTGCGCGCAAACCCCGTAACTAAATCACGATCTAGTAAAATACCTTTGGCGGCCAGATCAATGGCCGGCTGAATGACCTGTTTGCGATCCATAGTGCCGTATTTTTCCAACACACTAAGCAAACCCGCCACACTGCCAGGAACCCCTACAGCGAGGTGAGATTTAGTCGATAACCCTTTAACTACCTTACCTTCTGAATCTAAAAACATATCTTTGGTGGAGGCTGAGGGCGCTTTCTCGCGGTGATCATTAGTAATCACGGTGCCATCGTTGAGGTGAATGACCATAAAGCCGCCACCAGCTAAGTTACCGGCGGAGGGGTAAGTGACCGCCAAGGCAAAACCAACGGCAACCGCAGCGTCAACCGCGTTACCGCCTTGATCGAGTATCTGCGCACCCACTTGAGAAGCCCACGCAGATCGTGAAGCCACCATACCGCCGTCGGCAATCACCGCTTTGGGCGCCACTGCTTGGACAACAGGGGAAAAAATGATGGCAATAAAACTTAGCGCACCAAGCAAGCGTGTGAAAAAAGATGTCATCTTGTAGCCCTCGAAAATGGATAGAACTAGATAGGATCGATTAGGAATCGTGCAGCGCTGATTGTGACTAAACCCAGACCGCGCGGCAACATATCCATCAACTAATCCCTCTGCTAAAACCCCAATCAACCCGAACTTGCAGTTACCACTACCGCTAATCGGATTAAAATGCCGTACAGCAGTCATTGACAATTTCAGTGGATGAAGTCCATAACTGTTGCATCACGTCAGGGCACGACAGAGGCAGCTAAAAACATACTGAAAATAAAAACACTGACTAAATATACAGTATAACTTGCGTTAGGGAATATAACCGGACATAGTGCCCTCTAAATGACACTTTAGGCAGCACTATGGATCAGATCCACCCGATTACACTTCTTCGCGAAGCGCGCGAAACACACACACAAGCGGAGATCGCCGAACTTCTAAATGTGGATGTCAGAACCGTGCGCCGCTGGGAGGTTCGGGACAACGAACCCCCAGAATATCTATCTGACGCCATCAGACAACGCATACTCCCTCTAATTGAGAATTCTTCTGATAGCACTCCGGCATTTAGGTTCATCGACCTTTTTGCGGGTATTGGCGGAATACGGCTCGGGTTTGAAGCAAACGGAGGCAAATGTGTTTTCACCTCAGAGTGGAACAAATTTGCGCAAAAAACCTACATGGAGAATTTCCCGCAAGATACCAACCATACCTTTGTCGGTGATATCACAACTGTCGACGAACAAGACATACCGGATCATGACGTTTTACTAGCCGGTTTCCCTTGTCAGCCATTCAGCATTGCAGGCGTATCGAAAAAAAATGCAATGGGAAAACCACACGGCTTCGAATGTACAACTCAAGGCACACTATTTTTTGATGTTGCTCGCATAATTGCAGAAAAAAGACCCAAAGCATTTTTGTTAGAAAATGTTAAAAACCTTCTATCACATGATAAAGGCAACACCTTCAAGGTAGTCATTGAAACCTTAGAAAAAGAACTCGGCTATGTAGTCCATTACAAGGTGATTGACGGCCAACATTTTGTCCCACAACACCGAGAACGAATACTAATCGTAGGATTCAAAGAAGAAACTGATTTCACTTGGGACGATCTGCAACTACCAGAAAAAGGCGCGGTCAAGATGTCTTCTATTCTCCACAGTCAAAACGGAGAGGAAGAAGCTGAAGAGCCCTACACCGAGGGAAGTAAGGCTAAAATCAATGCCAAATATACATTAACGCCAAATCTGTGGACCTACTTACAAGGCTATGCAGAAAAGCATCGGAAAGCAGGAAATGGATTCGGTTTTGGTTTAGTTGATAACGACAGTGTGGCGAGAACATTGTCCGCTCGTTATTACAAAGACGGATCAGAAATTTTAGTTTCACAAGGCAAAAGAAAGCGTCCGCGAAGGCTTACGCCAAGAGAGTGCGCAAGACTGATGGGTTTCCCAGAGCACTTCAAAATACCTGTGAGCGACACTCAAGCCTATAGGCAATTTGGCAACAGCGTAGTGATGCCTGTAATGCAAGAGGTGGCGCGTATTATGACACCGCACATTGAACAACTGTGTAGCAAAAATGCGAACAAGGATAAAAGCAGTATAGAATTGCTCGCTATGAACGACAGATAGCATACCAAATAATAGATAATCTAAGCTCTGAAAAACTAGACGCCAAAAAATACAATAAGAATCAAAAACAAAACAAACAGACAAAGACAAAGACAAAGAAGAGAAGAGAAAAGAAAAGAAGAGAGAAAATCCGCTAAACCTCTACCGCACCAAAGTTAACGAACATTTACTGGAGAGTTCACAGTGAACAACGGCTTTCTATCGAAATACTTTCAGGGCGCAGCCGCAAAAACTTTAAGCGCTGTGGAGGCCGATATGTCTAAGTCCCACCAACACGAATTTAATGGTGTCGACGCCTTGAAAAATATATTCGGAGAACCACAGGACAAACAACACTATAGAACAACATTCATATATCTCACAGATCGCGACGAAAACATTGTCACGGAAGAAGCCACGCTCACTTGGTACGATGCTAGACAGAAAGCAAGGGAAGAAAAGGGTGTAATGCGATGGGAGTATCGCATGTATTTTTCTTCCAGAGTTGTAGCCCCGCTCGCTAACGAGGAAGACGTCCTTGTTATCGCTAAACGCAGTGATAACACGCTACTAGCGATCATTGCAGAAGCAGAAAGCACTATTGCCAAACAAGTTTTATGGCTCTTTGGGTTCACTGACAGCCTAGACCCAAACTTCTCCGTTAGTGCAACATTAAATTCAGAGCAACATCGCATAGAATTTACTTCAAGGCGCATCCTCGAAAGCATTGGTGTTGATGTGGCGGTAGAGGAAAATGCCTTCCTAGAAGAGATGTTAGAAAAATTCCACGGGGAGTTTCCCACCACTTTAGTTTTCTCTGACTACGCGCGTACAACAATTCCTCATGTGAACGCCCGTGACAACCACGATGGAGCGTTTATGGCATGGCTGGAGCAAGAAGAAGTTCTTTTTCGAGTGTTGGAAAAACACCTTATCGAAAAGCGGCTTACCGAGGGATTTGATGGCGATGTAGACGGTTTTATTGCCTACTCTTTATCTGTTCAAAATAGAAGGAAGAGCCGAGCTGGGCTTGCATTGGAAAATCATCTTGAAGCTCTATTTGCCGAATGCGACATTGTGAACACTAGAACCCCAAAAACGGAAAACAACTCCAAACCAGACTTCATTTTTCCGAGCATTGAGCAGTACTTTAACCCCAAGTTTAACGTTAACAACCTAACGATGCTTGGTGTCAAATCATCTTGTAAGGATCGATGGCGGCAAGTTTTAACAGAGGCTAATAAAATTAATGCCAAGCACCTGCTGACACTGGAGGCGGCGATCAGTAAAAATCAGACTGAAGAAATGCGAACACAGTCACTACAACTCGTTGTTCCAGCAAAAATTCACGGCTCATATAGCAGCGAGCAACAGGCTTGGTTAATGAATGTAGCCGACTTCATTCAAGTGGTGGCGACCAAGCAAAAAAACGGACTTGTATAGACTGACTCTTAGTAAAGGACGGGCTCAAGAATGACTGAAATAAAAAGCGCTGCTGATATTAAAAAAGTGCGCCGCTTGGTACTCCACGCTCAAGGTCTTGGCCACAACCAACCTTTCGGCAAATCTCACAAAGGTGCACTGGCCGCCATAGAACACTTGGGTTACATCCAGTTAGACAGCATCAGTGTCATTGTGCGCGCCCATAACCACACTTGGTCGTCGCGGGTACCTGGCTTCACCCCGGACATGAGCAATGAACTACTAGAGGACGGCAAAATTTATGAGTACTGGGCCCACGCGGCCTCTTACTTACCCATGAAAGATTTTCGCTATTCCCTACCTGACAAAAAGTCCGTGCGCGACGGCGTGTTGCATAAAAGGCGCAGCAAAGACAGAAAGCTCATGGGCAACATCCTTAAACGCATTGAAGCAGAAGGCCCCCTTGGCTCCAAAGATTTTGAGGACACCCGCCTAAATAAGACTGGCTGGTGGGATTGGAAGCCGGCGAAAAAGGCCATTGAAGTCTTGTATTTAGAGGGCGATCTAATGATCTCTTCGCGCAAAAACTTCCAAAAAACCTACGACCTAACTGAGCGTGTTTTACCCAAAGGTTTGGATCTAACAGAGCCCACTGCCGAGGAGTGGGCCAAGCACTTAGTCAATGAACAGTTCGCCTGCCATGGCATTGCGCACTTCAAGAGCATTGCCTATGGCCGGCGAAGCGTGCAGTTACGGGCGGAAATTAAAAAGCTGATTGAAGCCCAGCTTGCCAGCAATGATCTTGTGGAACTGACCCTGCCCAACGGTGAAATATACTTGGCCCCTAGGGATTTTATGGACAGGCCTCTGCCCGCAGCAGAGGCAAACTTAAAAATACTTTCACCCTTCGACAACTTAGTCATTCAACGCAAACGGCTCACTGATATTTTCGCTTTCGACTACCTCATAGAATGCTATGTACCGGCTGCAAAACGTCGTTATGGGTATTTCTCGCTGCCCCTGTTATTCAAAGATCAAATGGTTGGGCGGATAGACTGCAAAGCCCTCCGCGCAGAAAAAACCTTGCGGGTGAATGCAGCATTCATTGAAGTTGATGAGAAAATGCAGCCTCAAGTGTGCCGAGCATTAGCCAAAGCCTTAGATACTTTTTCGGCCTTTCAAGGCTGCGACAACGTAGTGATTGAAAATGTGATGCCCCAGAGTTGCGCCTCAATATTACAAAAGGCGTTTGCCTAAATTGCGAAAGGCGCTCAGGCAGAAATTGAAGAAGGCGCACTACGCTAACCCTGACGGCTGATTAGGCGACTGACGCCGACCTAAGACTGACAAGCCCAAACGTTAAAGCAGATAAAACTTGCCTTCAGCGCAAGTTTTTACAGTTATCCAGAGGTTGCACAGATATACTGCGGCGCTGTTAATTCGGCTCATACCAAAAAGCCCACAAAAAGCCAAAAAAAATGATCCTACAAATATGACTCTACTTCGCTGCGACAACCTAAACATCCATTTTGGTGACTACCCATTATTGACCGATGCCAATTTTTCTATTGAGCCTGGTGAGCGCGTCTGCCTCATTGGTCGCAATGGCGCGGGTAAATCAACCTTGTTGAAAATCATCTTGGGCGAAGTACCCCCGGACACCGGTGTTATGCACCGTAGAGATAATTTGACCGTAAGCGTATTGGAGCAGCAACTACCCGCAGCGGAAAACCTAACTGTTCTAGAAGTGGTTCAACAAGGACTAGGTGAGCTCATTGAGCTGATAGAACGCTTTAGCGAAGTTAGCGCCACTGCGGTGACGGCTAGAGACCTTGAAGAAATGGAGGTCATGCAATCGCGGATTGACACGCTGGGCGGTTGGCAGCCGGAACAACAAGTAGATGCCATTATTACCCAGCTTGGCTTGCCCAGAGATTCCTACATGTCGGAACTCTCGGGTGGCTGGCGGCGCAGAGTGGCGCTGGCACGCGCATTGGTATGTAAACCCGACTTATTGCTGTTAGACGAGCCCACCAACCACTTGGATATATCTACCATTGAATGGCTGGAACACGAAGTTCGAGGCTATCAGGGCAGCGTTATTTTCATAACTCACGACCGCGCATTCTTACAGCGCCTGGCCACCAGAATTGTCGAAATTGATCGTGGTCAGATCATTTCTTGGCCCGGTGATTACACCAACTATTTGCAGTTGAAAGAGCAAGCCAACGAAGAGGAAGAGACCCGCAACGCGCTATTCGACAAGCGCTTGGCGCAAGAAGAAACGTGGATTAGACAGGGTATTAAGGCACGCCGAACCCGCAACGAAGGCAGAGTACGCGCATTAGAATCCATGCGCCGAGAACGCGGCCAGCGTCTCAATCAACAGGGCAAAGCTAAGATTGAAATTTCCAGTGCAGATGGCTCTGGCAAAAAAGTCATTGAAGCGAAAAATGTCACCCACGGTTATGGTGGCAACGAACTGCTGCAAGATTTCAACTTGCGCGTTATGCGCGGCGATAGAATTGGCATCATTGGCAACAATGGCGTGGGTAAATCAACGCTACTGAAAATACTCCTGGGCCAGCTCACTCCAGACACCGGCAGCTCAAAAGTAGGCACCAACCTGACCATTGGCTACTTCGACCAAGTCAGGCAAGAACTGGAGTGGGATAAGAGTGTTGCTTGGAATGTGGGCGAAGGCAAAGACAACATCACCATTAATGGTGTCGACAGGCATGTTGTCGGTTACTTGAAAAATTTCCTCTTCACCGCTGCTCGCGCCATGACCCCGGTTAGTCGCTTATCTGGAGGCGAGTGCAACCGAGTACTGCTGGCGAAATTGTTTACACAGTCGAATAACTTTTTGGTCTTGGACGAACCCACCAACGACCTCGACATAGAAATGTTGGAAGTGCTGGAAGAAAAGTTAGTTGAGTACGATGGCACGCTAATTATTGTCAGCCACGACCGCGACTTTATGGACAATGTGGTCACCAGCACCTTGGTCTTTGAAGGCGACGGCAATGTGGTGGAATATCAGGGCGGCTACAGTGATTGGGCGGCGCGTGGCAAATCGCTGAATATCAACGACACACCGGATTTACCCGACGTGCCAGCAGATGCAGTGGCTGCTGCAGATGCCTCAAGTACTTCAGTTAGCGAGCCCAAAAGCAAAGTAAAACTCAGCTACAAGCTACCTGTCTCTTATACACATCTGACGCTGCCGACGAATAGAGAGGTGTAGATC
>CAJXUL010000093.1 GCA_913060615.1 uncultured Gammaproteobacteria bacterium
CGAGATAGGAGTCCGTCTCGTGGGCTCGGAGATGTGTATAAGAGACAGGCTTATACCCCACCACACGGTCATCTTCGACAACCAACTTGTGACACAACAAGAACGGGTCACCCAGTTGCACCATCAAGGGCCCAGCGAACTCATAAAACGTGTCTGAAATGATGGCCACCTGAAAACGCTCTCCAGCCCAATCGAGAAACTCTTTAGCGCCGTCTAAAGGTTTAAGCTTGGCAATCTCATTTTGGATATCGGTAAGGGTAATGCCCTGTTTACGTAAAATATCCAATCGATAATCCATAAGATCTTCGTACACCGGAATGTCCCGAGTGGTCTTGAGTAACTCTGGTAACTGAGTTTCTCGCGCTACCGCCTGCCAAACTTCTGGCACTAAAACGCCTTCTAAATCCAAACATAAAATATCCAAAACATGCCCCACTAATTAATTTGGCGTAAGCATATAGCAAGATGTTCTTTTTTTAATAGCTTTTGCGCTGTTAGCCTGCGCTGGTGAAATGATGAGTAACGACAAAAGCGTTACTTCGCCCCTATTCACAGCGACATAGCTGAGGAACTAGCAGAGGAACTAGCAGTAATGGCTTCGGAAAATACCCAGACGAAAGACAACAGTCTAATAACAACCACCAGAGCACTTCTGGACAACGCGCTCACGCGTTTCGAAAAAGGCACCATCGCAGTGTCTTTTAGCGGCGCAGAAGACGTGGTGCTTCTAGATCTGATCCACCGCTTAGGTTACAAGGTTGATGTCTTCTCACTAGACACAGGACGCCTGCACCCTGAGACCTACGAATTTATAGAGAAGATCAGAACCCACTACGCAACACCAATTGAACTGCTGTCGCCAGATGCCAAAGCATTGGGCGAACTGGTTAAAGAAAAAGGTCTGTTCAGTTTCCGCGAGGACGGCCACGGTGAATGCTGCGGCGTCAGAAAAATTCAACCATTAAAGCAAAAGCTCAGCCACCTGAAAGCTTGGATCACCGGGCAGCGCAAAGACCAAAGCGTGACCCGGACCGACGTGCCTTTGGAGCAAATAGATGCCGCGTTTTCAACCCCGGAAAATGAGTTGACCAAGTTCAATCCATTGGCCGAATGGACATCAGCAGATGTGTGGCAATACATCAGAGTCAATGAAGTGCCTTACAACCCCCTCCACGATAACGGCTTTGTTTCAATTGGCTGCCAGCCTTGCACGCGCGCCGTTGGCCCACAAGAGCATGAAAGAGCCGGGCGATGGTGGTGGGAAGAAGAAACCCAAAAGGAATGCGGTCTGCACAGCCAGAACGTCATTAAAATCATTGCCAATTAATAAATCCGGACAAACAGCGCCCGACACGCGCGGACATAGCGAAGAGCAAAACCTCGCCCCACCCGCTAGAGCCGTCTAGCAACTAAAAGCCAAGCAAACAGCCTTGAGTGCAGAGTTCTGCGAGAATAGAATTGCGTGGACAGATTGCGTGAACAAAGTTGCACATCATTGTGGCTTAGCCCCCTCCCGCAAACGAATACAATTACACGAATAACAAGAGCAAAAACCAACAACGCTAAATTACATTACGCACTAAATTTTTGCTTGATCAACGGCTACCTAATGTCTGACCACTAAGGAGCGCAGCGCCAATAGAGGTCTCAACACCGGCAATAAATACCACTCGTCGGCCTACACTTACCTTCTAACAGCCTCCTCCACCGAAAAGTACAAGATTCAACTTCTAATAAAGCTCAGATATCCATGAGCGTTAGCGAAAATTATAAGCAGATAACTCTAACCACAAATCACCTTCGTCGTGACCCGCAGATGCATTCATGGTTAGAACGCCTTTTTTAAATACCTATTCTCTAACTAAAGAACAGACAGAAAATGAAAGAGCAAGTCGAGCATCCATTTGGCCGTCTGACGTTACAATACTATTTTCAACAGTTTGCTAGAATTGAAAACGAGATCGGCATAAATCCAGACGACAATAAAATATCTCTAGTTCAATCTCCTGCCCATGACTGGGGATTCAGAGGCATGACTGATGATGAAGCTTTATTAAAGTGGCAGTCAGGCGTTCAACCTTAACTGATGCCAAATCTTGCTGCGACCGTTCAATCAAATGATATCCACCTAATTATGCGCCCTCAACGCTACTTGCCACTGATATTTATCGTTTCATTTTTCTCGTCAGCACACGCCGTGAGCTGTTCATGTATTCACGAACAAGGCAGCCTAGAAGAACAAGTCACTGCAGCATTCTCATCCGCATCCAATGTCCTATGGGCAAAGGCCGAATCCACTCAAGAGATGAGTTTCGACCAGCAAGGATCAAACACCTCGCAAACAAAAAAAAACAGCAATCTAGGGCAAATGCAGCGAACCCAATTTGTGGCTGTGGAATCTTGGAAGGGCTCCCACCCAAAGCGTTTCTCAACAGAAGTTGCACTCGTTTGTTGCGTTTGCGGATACCGCTTTGTGAAGGACAAGGAATATTTACTGTACCTGCACAGCGGCCCAAATGAAGACGGCTATTATCGCGCTAGTGTTTGCACGCGCACTAAGCCTATAAATAGCACTACAAAACAAGAAATCGAAGTCTTACGCGAACTGAGTCTCGCCCATGAAGAGAAAAAGCGAACTCCAACCTGTCATGGAACGAGGTAAAAAATAGGAATATTTATGGATAAGAACTATGACTACCAAAAGCGTGAAGTAGAGTTAAATAGAAAGAAACAATTTCGTATAGGCGAGGGGAAAATCAGTGGATACTCATCCGTATGCTTAGGGGCTTTAAGTTTGCTAGCCGTATTGGCTTACCTATTCCCCTCTTACCTCACCACAACGGAGCTACGACAAGTATACAATGCGGAATTTCTGCAAAACGTTTTGAAATACGGAATGTACTTCTCCTTGTTTTTTGGCACTCTGACTTTCGTCCTTAAAAAGTTCCGCTTAATGGGTAGCATTGGCATATCTCTTACCTTAATAGCTTTTGCTTTAGGGGGTTGGAATATTGAGGTTGGTGAAGTTGATCCTCAGACTCTTTCGCTTGGCGTTGACTGGCTTATTCTCGCTTTTCTCGGCTCTGCATTTATCTTCATTACGTTAGAAAAAATATTCCCAAAGTATAGAAACCAAGTAATTCTACGACCCCAGTGGGGTCTCGACCTGTTTTATTTTTGCTTTAACCACCTAGCTATCTCCGCGGTTCTAATCTACGCCAACTACCATGTAAGCCACTTTGATTGGGCAGTTAGCACTGCACTTCAATCCTTTATTCAATCTAACCCCATTTTGCTTCAAACCATTTTCATTATCATTTGCGCAGATTTCGTATTGTATTGGGAACACCGGCTCTACCATGAAGTTAAAATTCTCTGGCCAATTCATGCCGTACACCATTCAGTAGAAAATTTAGATTGGCTGGCAGGCTCTCGAGGGCATTTCATTCAGGTATTTACGGAACGCGCCATGGTTATGGTGCCCCTTTACTTGCTTGGCTGTAATGAGGATGCTCTCAACCTTTATGTGGCTTTCGCAGCGCTGCAAGCGGTACTGATTCATTGCAACGTTGATCTACCGTTTGGGATTTTTCGGTACATTATTGTCACCCCGCAATTCCATCATTGGCACCACAGCTCAGAAAAACCCGCCATCGACACAAATTATTCAGCCCACACCCCTCTTTTTGATTGGATGTTTAATACCCTGCACCTTCCGGGCGAGCATTGGCCAGCCGAATATGGAACAACCAGCAAGCTACCCACGTCCTTCGTTGGTCAAACTCTATACCCACTGACAAGTCACCTAAAATTCAGAGACAAAGATTAACGAAAGCCAACTAAAACTCAGGGGCGGACAAGCACCAACAAACGTAGGTTTAACAGAAAACATGAAATTCCTTCTACCAATGACCCTACTATTACCCTGCTTCGCTTACGCTGGCTCAAGCACCTGCTATGGCACAACCGCAAATGGATGGCTAGAAAATGGAGTCCAATTACCAGTTGCTGGGAGAAATTATGTGGGTTACAGCAGTATCGGACGACTGATTGGCCGTACCTATGTCCACTCGGAAGTTAAAGAAATAATAGAGCAGGCATATGCCTCTTTAGCGCTTACACACCCCGACAAAGTTTTTAAGTATGCGGAAACAGGGTTTGCACAGGGAGGCAAATTCAGACCCCATAAAACCCACCATAACGGACTATCTGTAGATTTCATGGTGCCCGCTCTAACGGCAAGCGGCGAGTCTGTACACTTACCAACACACCCACTAAATACCTTTGGATACGATATAGAATTTGTTGATCGCGGTAACCACGAAGGTTTGGTCATCGACTACAAAGGCCTTGCCGCCCATATCGTCGCAATACATAAAGCAACCAAAGCTCACGGGCATGACCTGTGGCGGGTAATTTTTGATCCCAAACTTCAACCTTACTTAATGAAAACAAAATATAGCGAGTACCTCAAAGATCACGTTGAGTTTTCTAAAAAGCGCTCTTGGGTCAGACATGATGAACATTACCATATCGATTTCGCAATACCCTGCGAACCAATCGACTAATAAATTTTTTATCAAGTTACAAACCGAACACTCAGAACAAGAGAATTAGGCTGAAGAGAACAAAAAAATGAAAATACATACTTTAGTCGTTGCTGTTTGTGGGATCTTGATTTTGGATCTTTCAATAACATCACTCGCCCACGAGGTAAATGGAACAACCATTCAACATGAATATTTCGACAATGAGACTAATACCTACGTTTATGAAAATCCGATCTGGCGCGGCAGGGTCCTCCAAGACGAACTAACAGAAGATTTTAGTGTCCTTATTATTAAAAATATACCAACAACGCAACATTTCACCCTGCGAATAGAAAATAACGGCGGTACAACTCCATTTATAGCTGCCATTGAAACGTTAGACAGATGCGACAGAGAACTCATTATTGTAACCACTCGTAAATTCCATTTCTCTCAATGGGAAGCGCCAGTATTTATATACTTTAGGTACATTTTTTCACCTCAGGGTAACCTGATAAACAGCTTTCAAGACAATAAATCAATGCTTTCTGGCGGCATATTACCCGCAAGGCTTGTAATCGCCGAAAATTGTAACAACCAGTAACTTAAGGGTCGATATGGCATCAGCTTTTGCTCACGTGGTAATTCCCGCAGTAACTTACGCGACGTTAAAAAGTAAGAACTTTAATCTTCGCCTTATGTTGCTCGCTATGGCGTTAGCCATATTTCCAGACATAGACGTTATTACATTCAAATTTGGCATCGCTTACGAATCTCAATGGGGACACAGAGGGTTCACCCACTCTTTGGTTTTTGCCGGTGTAGTCGCCCTACTATGCAGCGTTTTCTGGCGTCAACTACGCTCACATTCGATGATGGTTTTTGTCATTTGCTTTGTCGCTTGCGCTTCCCACGCCTTGCTAGACGCCATGACCAACGGCGGCCTCGGCGTGGCCTTATATTGGCCTTTTGACCATGAACGACACTTCCTGCCTTTCCGTCCCATCCAGGTATCACCCATAGGTGTGAAAGAATTTTTCTCCGAGTGGGGGTTAAGAGTCATCGCCTCGGAATTAATTTGGGTGTTTATTCCAGGCATAGCCATGTCGGTAGCTGGCTTTTTTGCCAGAAGTAAATATCAAAGCTCAAGCCATGATTAGGCAAACGTTTTATTCAAAAACTCCGCTTGTGTTGACGCACAATCTGTTGCGCCTGAGAAATTCTGGCAGCGCTAATACCCCATGAAATTCATCTTACCCTTGGTCCTAATTTTCCTAATGCCAACAGTAAACGCCACCTGCGTTATCCTTTTGCATGGATTAGCACGGAGCGAGGGCTCAATGGAAAAATTAGACGATGCGCTGACTGTTGTAGGATATAAGGTCATCAACCTTGGTTATCCCTCCAGAGAACACGCCATCGAAACGCTTGCAGCAATGGCGATAGAACCAGCACTGGCAGCATGCAATGACGCTACAGAGATAAGTTTCGTGACTCATTCATTAGGTGGAATACTAGTTCGCCAATACTTAACTCATAAAGAAATCGCCAACTTAAAGTATGTAGTCATGCTTGGGCCGCCGAACCAAGGCAGCGAGGTAGTAGATAAGCTCAGGGATATAGCAGGCTTTCATTTCCTGAATGGCGACGCAGGAATGCAATTAGGTACAGACCAGCTCAGTGTGCCCGTGCGCCTAGGACCGGCGAATTTTGATGTTGGCATCATTGCTGGCAATCAAAGTATCAACTGGATACTGTCAACTCTCATTCCCGGTAACGATGATGGCAAAGTGTCTATAGCGCGCACAAAACTTGAAGGGATGAATGACCACATAGTGTTGCCCACTACTCACCCATTTATGATGCAAAACGCTGCGGCTATTTCTCAGGTTATTTATTATTTGGCGAACGGCAGCTTTAACCAGAAAACTGATTAAACCGACGTCGGCTCTCAGCTTTTTTTGCCTGCGCTAATTAGAGGGTCTAACAGGGTATGCCTTTATTTATTCGCCCCTTTCCACATCACTAATTTATTTGCTTATCGCAATAGCACTCACCGCCAACCCAAAAACACGAGACGCGAAAAGTAAAACACTAGACTTTAGCGTTTTAACAACGGAACTCACTAATCAAACCAATGGAATAGAGCCGACCCATACAACATCTCGCTAAAAGTGCATGGCCCCTCATCTATTGGGCAATTCAACCGCCTCGAACAAACGCTCTCTTTCAGCCGTGGTAAAACACGCTTGCGCCTCCTGAACAATGCGACCGTCTAAATGCGGCGCAAACTCGCTGATCATATCCAGCATATAACGGCGTAAAAATGTGCCGCGGCGAAAGCCAATATGCGTAACGCTGGATTCAAACAGGTGGCTGGCATCTAACCTGACCAAATCTGTATCCTGGACCTCGTCATAGGCCATTGAAGCGATAATACCCACCCCTATACCTAAGCGAACATAGGTCTTTATGACATCGGTATCTGTAGCGGTAAACACCACGTTGGGCGTTAGCTCTGCTTGACCAAAGGCATCATCCAACTTTGAGCGCCCGGTAAAACCAAACACATAAGTGACGATTGGAAACTCCGCCAAGTCCTCTAACGTCAGCTGACCTTTATTCACAAGCGGATGGTCTTTAGGCACGACCACTGATCGATTCCACCTGTAGCAAGGCATCATCACTAAATCTTTAAACAACTCCATGCCTTCAGTGGCTATGGCGAAATCTGCGGCACCGGAAGCGGCAAGCTGGGATATTTGTTCGGGCGTACCCTGATTCATGTGCAAGGCGACATCTGGGTACTTAGCGCGGAAATTCTGAATAACCTTTGGTAACGCATAGCGAGCCTGAGTATGCGTGGTGGCTATGGTCAGGGAACCCTGGTCTTCATTGGAATACTCTTGGGCAATTTCTTTGATGGTGCCGGTCTTAGCAAGAATTTCACCAGCCATCCTAATAATGTGCTGCCCTACCTCGGTAACTTCGCTTAAATGCTTACCACTACGGACAAATATCTCTATCCCTAGTTCGTCTTCCAAAAGCCTAATTTGCTTACTTACGCCGGGTTGAGATGTGAAGAGCGCCTGCGCAGTTGCCGAAACATTTAGATCGTTTTTTGCGACTTCCCAGACATATCTTAACTGCTGTAGTTTCATAAGTGCTTCCTGTGCTGGCAATGAATAAGCATTCAACTGCACATATACTTATTGCTGAAAGTTATAAAAAATAATTTGTTATTACCATTCTAACGCTAAACTTTGATCAAATCTCATAAATTTGGCTTATGAAGACCCTCTTTTACCCTTTGCGAGGCGATTGCTAGACCTTTGGTTGCAGACCTTTGCATGGACCTTTGCATCGACCTTTGCATCGACCTTTGAGTAGACCTTTGCCAGAGTTTTAAATGATGACAATCAAAACCTAACTGGAGAGTTATTCGTGGTTAACAATCCCGTGAGGCACGTGGCCGGTAGGTATGTGATCTGCAGCACGCTCACAGTGCGCGGCGTGGTCGTCGAAGAAAATGTCCGCTTCAAACGAACGCAAAAACTCAGTCTTATCCATGCCACCCAAAAAAAGCGACTCGTCCAAGCGGATGTCCCAAGCTCGTAAGGTGCGAATAACCCGCTCATGGGCCGGCGCACCCCTGGCCGTCACTAGCGCTGTTCGAATGGGACTTTCGCCTTCTGGAAACTCATTCTGCAATTTGTGCAAAGCACCCAAAAATGCCTTAAAGGGTCCACCACCTAACTCCCGATTAGCTTTGCTGACTTCAGATTCGCTGAAGGCTTCCAGCCCTTGAGTTTGGTAGATCATTTCCGCCTCATCAGAAAACAGTACAGAGTCGCCATCGAAAGCCAATTTAAGCGCTTCATTTTCCGCTCCAGGATGAGACTTACTTCGCCCCATTAAGGTAGCAGCAGCGACATTTTGCGTTAACGCTTGGCGTACATCGTCGGCGTTAGAGGACAAAAACAAATCACAGTTAAACGCATTGATGTAACGATAAGGAGATTGACCACTACAAAAAGCTGCTCTGGTAATGTCTAGGTTATGGGCTCTAATTGAATTAAAAACACGCAGTCCAGTGTCAGCTGAGTTGCGCGACAAAAGTATTATTTCTACTTTAGGTTTAGCTAGTAATTTATTGATGTTGAGTAATTTTTCAACAAGAAAAAATCCTTCGCCTGGGGTTAATACAGCATCTTCTTGAGCGATCTGGTAGCGCCGATATTCTTCCAACCCCTGGTCTTCGTAGATGTCATTAGAGGTCGTTAGGTCGAATAAAACTGTGGATGAAATGGCAACTGTAAGTGGTTTGTCAGAAGAAATTCGCATGACTATAGTCCTTTAGATAAACCCTTCTTTTAGCCTTTAGCTTTTAGCCCTGAAGCAATTGATGCTATTGCCTATTAGCACTGCGTCGTTTTCGGTAATACCAAGGTCAATTAGGCGTCTAGATCCGGGATGAGCTCACTTTCTATCTTGTGAATAGCATCTTTAAGTTTGAGTTTGCGATGCTTTAACCGCTGAATTCTCATACTGTCATGGTGACGACTTTCAGTCAGATGCTTAATTGCAACATCAAGGTCGCGGTGCTCCAGCAACAATCGGTCTCGCCATTCTTTAAGTTGCTGCTCGTCTTCCTGTTGGTCCAACTCAGGCCCCTAATTCAGCAAACTAAAGATAAAATGCACACTATTCGCGGCAAAGTGAATCAAGTAGCGATTTCCATCATCTCAATACCTTCTTGCTCAAGAGCGCAAACCCGCTTAATCCAATTATCCACCAAACTGAATTCATCATCAGAAAAGCCGAACGCCTTGCTTATTTCTCGTAGCAAACATTCTTCTTCAATTTCGAAAGCGCCGTCTGCATAGCTAAGCTTGCATAGGTTGAGCAGCAAGATCATACGAGATCGTCGGTCCGCGAAAATCTCCTCTATGCCATCCAACTCAAGATACTCTAGCTCGGCAACATCACTAAGCCCCATCTCACGACGAAATTCATTCAGCATGCCTTCTTCATTGGGGTCTAATATGCCGTCAGACACAACCACATTATGCGCAAGGCGCAAAGCTGCATGTCGTTGTTGTTCTGATAGCGATGAGAGCCACATAGTCTTATACCGTTTGTACGAAACTAAAGATCATGATTAGGACAGATAACCAGCCCCAGCCAATAAACGCTTTCATCAGAATATTTTGATCAAAAAAGTCTTCTATCAAATGCCACATATTGCGTAGTCTCAACTTGAAAAATTTAACAAAAAGCCAAAGCCATGCTGCCATTGGCGGGTCAGGTCCATATTTTAGCTTTACTTCGTGTCAGTTCATACCATCCAACGCAAAAACATTGCAATAATCCCCAATGAATCAACATCTAAGTGGGTTTCACCTGTCGTTTAACTCAGAATTGCTAAAAACACAGACTCGCCCTTGCGCATCCGAGTTTTCTCGCGCCCATTATTGCTTTTGTATTGCTTGTATAACGTGAGACTTTAGCCCCTTGAGGACTCGAAAAACGCTCGACTTAGGTTAAACTTCCGCAATGCCCAGTACATTTGTTCACATCAGCCCTACGCTCCTCAACGCGCTGGAACAACATATCGTTGTTACACCTAATGAGCGGTTAGCGCGCGAGTACCGAAGCGCCTACGACTTAGCGCAGGCAGCGCACGGCGCGCAAGCTTGGCCAACGTTAAACTGTATAAGCCTGAGACAACTCCTTGTGCGGGAATTCAACGACCAGCAAGACCTCGATGATCAGGGTAAAAAGATCATCTCTCTGGCGAATTTAATGCTGCGTTTTCAAACGGTCGCGCCAGAGAATGCGGAGCATCTCACACCCATTGCATTACAGGCCTGGGAACTGGTGCGCCGCTACGGGATAGATCTCACCCATTCATCTATGAACACTGGACGCTCCCAGCTATTCACAGACTGGGCATATGACGTGAATAAACAAATCAAGCAAGATGAGGTGGTTGAGGCAGATATTGCCCAGATACTCGCTCAAAAAGAGATCTCGCTCGGTAAACCCGTCCTACTTATTGCTTTTGAACACCTCACCCCAGCGGAAACTTTGTTCCTTGAAAACTTGAATGTTCGCTCTGGAGTGCAATGCTTGAACAGCGAAGGGCAAATTGTAGACTTTGCACCATTTGTTGCAGACACCATTAGCGCGCTTTTCACCAGCCCTCCCCCTCGGCCTGCGCCACTACTGGGCTTCAATAGTTTTGCTGAGGAATTGGCGGCCGCGGCATGCTGGAGTAAGCGCATCCAAAGCGAAGTGCCAAATAGTCGCATCGGCGTCGTGATTCCGAGCTTAGTCCAAGATTACGCTATGGTTCAGCGTCAGTTCGCCGTCACCCTGAACCCGCAAGCAGGCAGCGCTATTCCTAAATTTGATATGTCAGGCGGCACCAGTTTATCAGCGCAGCCGGTATGGCTGCACGCACGCACCCTGCTCGATTGGTGTGATCAATCAGCAGGCCCAAATACCATTGCGAAATTAGCAGATTCACCATTTTTAGAATTGCCCTGGTGCAAGACTTTAACTACCAACTGGCCAAATTTTTTGCGCAGAAACATTT
>CAJXUL010000094.1 GCA_913060615.1 uncultured Gammaproteobacteria bacterium
CTACACCTCTCTATTCGTCGGCAGCGTCAGATGTGTATAAGAGACAGGTTAAGCTATTACGGCGACTTTAAAGCGGTCGTTATTTCAGCTCAGGGGCTAAGTGGCTCTGGGCTTGCTGAAGATGCGGCAACTCTTAGCGCCGTAAAAAGTGCTGTCGGTAAACAGGGCGTTAAGTTTTTTATCCTTAACCCACAGCCTGCGGATGCGCGTGATGCTGTAGCTGCAAAAGCTGGCGATCTGAATCTTGATATTGCGATCTTGCTGGATCAGTCACAGCTTGTGGCTGAGACGTTGGGTCTTACTCGTCTGGGTGAGTCGGTGATTGTCAATGCGGAAAATATGTCAGTGCTATACAGGGGTGATACAAGCTCAATTGCCCAGGTGCTGCCGGGTCTGTTAACGCAAGACGGTGTGGCTGTGGCCAGTGCTCAGCCGTCCGGCAAGCTCATTGACTTTGCGGCCAAAGCAGCTCATCGGCAAGCCGCTGTATCTTACACAGATGAGATTGTGCCCATTCTTCAAGAGAACTGCGTTTCTTGCCATCACGACGGTGCTATTGGTCCTTGGTCAATGTCTAGCCATGCCATGGTTAGAGGTTGGTCGCCAATGATGCGCGAAGTGGTCATGACCCGCCGCATGCCGCCAGGCCAGATTGATGGCCATGTAGGCAAGAAAATTGCTGAAGTTGCCGGTCTTACGATTGAAGAAAAGCAAAAGCTTGTGCATTGGATAGATGCTGGGGCACCCATGGGCGAGGGCACCGACCCGCTGCCATTGATGACCTTTACCGATGGCAAATTTAGTCTAGGCGAGCCAGATATGGTGTTTAAAGTGCCAGCGCAAACGATACCAGCTACGGGTATTGTTGATTATCGCTACGTGCCTGTTGAGCTGAACTTAGATCGAGATGTATGGATTCGCGCAATGGAGTTTGTGCCAGGTGACCGAGCAGTGTTGCACCATGTGATTACCTATTTATCTAGCCCAGCGGACAAGTCCGGTAGCGATCAAAACAAAGCAGCTGAGCGCGGCGACAATATTGGTGGTTTTGCACCGGGCCGACAGCCAGATGAATTCCGCGATAACAGCGGCCGCTTCATTCCTAAGGGTTCTAATTTATTGTTGCAGATGCACTACACCACATCTGGCCGCGAGACCGTAGATGAAACCGAAGTAGGGCTGTACATTTACGACAAGCCGCCAGCATTCGTTATGTCTGGTGGTGTAGCGGGTCAGCGACGTTTTTTAGTGCCCCCTGGTGCTAAGGAGCACATGCTGCGTGGTGAGCAATTGGTTGAGCGCGATGCTTATCTTTATGAGATGACGCCGCACATGCATTTTCGCGGTAAGCACATGAGCTACAGTGTTGAGTATCCAGATGGCAAAACTGAGCAGCTGTTGTCTGTGCCTAAGTACGATTTCAACTGGCAGTTCAACTATCGCCTAGAAGAACCGTTGTTTTTACCAGCAGGCAGCAAGTTAATTGCAACCGGCGCTATGGATAACTCAGATCGCAACCCTGGTAATCCAGATCCATCTAAGCCTGTGTTCTTCGGCTTGCAAACCATGCACGAAATGTTCTTTGGTTTTACTACGCTGCGTTATGAGGGTGATACCCCCGATGATGTGGCTGTGGAAGAGGCTGTGACTGAAGTCGCCGATGACTCCGTTGCTGGATTTGACTAAGACCCTGAAGAGACCCTAAACAGATTCTAAACAGGCCTTAACGCGGTCTGTTTGGAATGGACCTGAAAAGACAGGTCCGTTTCAGTTGAAATGTTTTTATCCAAAGGCCTATATCCAGAGCGCTCTTCTATCCAAAGGCCTCTTCTATCCAAAGGTCTTTATCAAAAGGTCTTTATCAAACGCCTTTGTCATAAGTGAAGCAAGTTAAAAACCCTCTGGCGATGCCAAGTAATTCGACACTAATTACCATACAGTCCAATGGGTAAATGAAGCGCGTAGTGTGCGAAATCTTTATCTGTCGTGAAAATTTCAACTTCGAGTCGCACGGCCACGGCGCAGATCAAAAAATCTGTATGTGAGCCTTGTACGCCGTTAATGCGGCAGTGGTTAGAAAACTCTGCTGCTGCAACATAATCCTCGCCCACCACGGCCTCTTCTGGAAAGTGCTCTAGCTGCGCTTTTAGTTTTAAAAACTGATTGCGGTCGCTATATCCAGAAAGTAGCTCTTGCCGTATGGGGCCAATTAGCTGTGCACTTCCTGCGTTAATAACTGCCGTCAATTTTGCCGTTATGGCTTTATCTCTTGGTGTCTTGCCACGCAGAGCCAATGACCAAATACACGTATCTATTAACATCCGGGCTATGCGCGCGCTTTTTTGTAATCGTAATCTTCATCATTGGGCATAGAGCCAAAGAGAGCAATAATCTCCTTCTGCTTTCTGCGCTCGACAAATTCTTTCAAGGCCGCATTTACGGTATCTTTTTTAGTTTTTAGACCGCCTATTTTTAGCGCTGTTTCCAGCAAGCGGTCATCTAACGCCAAGTTTGTAGCCATAATGTTCATATTACGTTTTAAATTTCCTTTGTAGTTTACACATTTTTCAGTACGCATGTCCACACACTATGCTACACAAAAAATGAGGACATAATTACACTTGTATGCACACATAAATCTTTCTTCAAGTCCGTACTCAAGAGCGCATAAGACCACTCTGGATTCCGTGCGTTAGCCGGCATTGAGACGGTGCATATCGAGCTCGCACCGTAAGGTTTAAGTCTGCCACCTGATTGCCTTGTGCCTGTAAGACCTTGCCGATCAGTTTTATAAGCGATGTGCGGTAGGAGTGGGGGGTGTTGGTAAGGGGTAGAGTTGCGATTTGTAAAACTATTGGGAGACGCTATCCGCTAAAAGCCGCCGGTAAAATCGACTAGAGGACTTACTGTTAGCGTGGCTTTGTGGGAATAGGCGGTTTTCGTTTTGCCTTTTTCCCTTTGCTCTTTTCTCTTGTACAGAGGCGAAACGGCCTCGCTCGTAGATATTTACTGTCCCAGAACGATACCGGTAGTGTCCCAATAGAAGTAGTTGTGAGTGTCTTCGTTGTCTTGAAGTAAAAATAGCGTTGCGCCCAGTTCGTTGCCTTCTGGGCCAAAGAGCGCGCCCTTTAAATAACCTTCGCCGCTCAGCGTACCGTTGGCGGTGATCACTACGGAGGTGTCTATAGTGGCAGTGATTTGTCCGTCAACCAATGTGCCATTGACTAATGTCATTGTGATATTGGGTATGCCCGCAACCAGCGCATAGGTTGTGTTGCCGCCATAGACATCCGCGTAGTTGTAAAACTTATCTAAGACCACGGTGCCGGTAACAGTATTGGTTTCATAGTTTACGTTGATGTTACCGCTGCCTTTGGCGACTAAGGTGATGGAGGCGTTTCTGTCGGTGCTCCAGTATTGAAAAAGCATATCGGGTAGCAGTGCAAAGTCTTGATTGGCTGCGGTTTTAATGTCCCCGCTTTCTGTAAAATCGCCGTAAATGAGGGGCAAGGTGTGGATCGGGTCGCTGTCAGTATAGATAACTTGCGCGGCAGCGCCGTCAACATATTCTATGCCTTGGGAGGCCAACCAAGTGCTGTCGTAGATGCTGATGCTTAGCTCTGCGCCTGCTAATGATTGTTGATAGCTATTAGCGACTTGGAAGCCGGTGGGGTCATAAAGGGCCACGGCTGTGTCCGTGCCATCCGTATTAACAGTCCAGCTATAGTCTAAAGTGATGTTGCCGTTACTGCGGCCCGCTGCGGTGATTGCGTAGCTCTGTCCATTTTCGGTAAACGATGTGGCCATACTTTGAATGTACTCGCCATTCAGTGTCGATCCGCTGTCGACTATTTTTGCTAATGAGATAGCGTCCCATTGCTGTGCGGAATAGGCACCCAAAATCTTGTTGTAGGAAAAATTGCTGGCTGGCGCTGCGGTAGTCGCTGCGCTGACGGGTGCCGTACTGGCGGCAGCCGAAACTGCTGCGGTTGGAGCGCTGCCACCGCCACCTCCGCATGCGGTCAGCACACTGAGTATGGTTATGCTTGCTAGAGAATTGTTGCAGGTGCGCTTAAACAAGAGAAGTTACCTCGGTTGTACTTTTTGCTCATCATTAGTTAACACATTGGTGGTTAAAGTGTTACCAAAATCTCTTCTGCTGGCCTGTTATAGATCAATGGGTTTGGGCTGATGTGGTGGATTGAAGAGGGCGCGGGGCCGCATGAAAAGTTGCCCCCGCAACCTATAACGTCTTTGGACTAGTATGTTGGGGTTGAGTATTCTTTTTGAACGGTTACTGTTTACTAATTGCGCAGCGACCCCAAATCTATCAAGCAAGTGATTATCAAAGGATTGAGTATGTCAGTTACTAGTGACCCCGCACCGAAGAAGTCTTTTCTGTCATCAGTGTGGTTAAAAGGGTTTGCTGGGTTTGTTAGTTTGCTTCTTTTTTTTGCAATAGTGATCTATGCCAACACGTCCAGAGTGGTCGTATTGCTGGACGAGCACCTTTATGAGGAAACTCTAACCATCTGCGTGGTGGTATTTGGCTGGGTTGCCCCAGATCGGCAAAAGGTGGAATTGCAGACCTTTTGTAATGTCGCAATGTTCACTCTGGCTGAGCAAAGTCAAAACGAGCTTGATGGTGCGGAAAAATAGAGTAGCCAACCCTGCTAGTAATTGCAGTCAAGGGTGGCTGCAAGTCAGGCAGCAAAAGATCTGCTCAAAGAAGTAAGAATTCTCAGTTGGGCTTTATGGTTAGCTGCCCGCAGTAATGGCTTTGGCTAAATTCGCCCCACTGATAAACGCATCCTGCGCACTATTACCCGTGCACCAATCGCCTGCAGCGGCTATGCCTTGTTCCCTATCCAGTAGATAAGCTTCGCCCAATGGCACCTTAATGCCTGCGTGCAACCATCTGTGCGCCTGGCTATGCAATAACTCGGGCACTGGCCCCCATAGGGTGCCTAACTCAGCAACCATAAGTTGGATAATTTCTTCGGGCGTTGCTTCAATATGAGTCTGGCTAAATGTTCGGCTGGCCTGAACCACATATTGGCCTTGGCCTAGAGAGTTTCTTGCTGGCTCAGACCCTGTCAGCAAAGCCTGGCGTTGAGGTTTGCTGTGTTCTGCAGTTATCCGCGAAATATTCGCGTTGGGTGCAAGTACAACATCTGGCGTCGTCAGCGGCTTTCGCGTCACCAGCATCAATGCCCAGGTGCAATAGGTTTGTAGATCGCCTAAGCGTTGCGTAACAGTGCTTTCGACGTTAGCAAAAATATTCACGGACTGAGGGGGTGGGGCGGTACTAACAACTATGTCGAATGGGCCAAAGGATTCTCCTTCATTGGTTTTAAGCAGCCAACCTTTGGGTGTGGTGGGGGTAACCGTAGTGATGGTTTTGCCAAGGTGGGCGCTGAGGCTGGAGGTGTATTGCTGGATAATCTGGGCAGCAATATTTTTAGCCAGTTCATTGGCTCCAGTGGCGCCGACATAAAATTTTTCGTCGGTGCCTTTGGGTTGCCACGGCAATAAGGCTTCGATGTGTGGCAAGAAGTCAGAGTCTGTGCCTGTGAAGTAGCCTGCGCCGTGGTCGAAGCGCCAACCGTCTTTGCGTCGGGTGGATGTACGGCCACCGAACCCGCGGCTTTTTTCGAAAAGGGTGCAGTTAAAGCCATGCTCTAACAGTAGGCTGGCACATTGCAGTCCGCTGATCCCGGCGCCAATAATTGCAATTTTCTGATCTTCTAAGTGGGGCAAGTTCTCTGGCAAGTTCTCTGGCAAGTTCTCTGGCAAGTTAGAGGGCAAAATTCAATCCTAGGTTGGGTGGCTGAGGGCTATATTCCGCAATCGTTATACTTTGCTGGAAAAATACGAATAAGCATAGACAAAACATACCAAATTTCTAATAAATGCTCAAAAAATGACTCTAATCATGAAATGTCTACTTTTTGTATAATTTGAACTTAGATATTGTATTGACGGTATGTGAGGCAACCTCTATCTTAAGCGTCATGAAGTCACGCAAGAAAAATATCGTTACAGGTCCCAAAGTCATTGCGATGGCGAGGGTGCAAAGAATGGACTTAGTGCCGTCTTTAAACGCTCTGACGCTAATTTTGGTTGCAGCTTCTACGGCCTTCTACATGTTGATGTTAGGTTTGTAATGGTCCCTCGAGCGCCTGCCTCTCTTCTCCCCTCTCCTCCCGAGGTTGAGGTAGGCGCTCCTCTTTTTCTCGCTTGCCTGTCTTCCAGCGGTGGATTCGCCCCCTCAGTTTTTCCTAGTTCCAATCTCACCCGGTATCTCTAACTCCCCGCAATTAAGGACCCGCGCCAATGACCCGCAGTAAACGTAATTTTGAGTCCCCGATAATTCTCCAAGGCTTTGCTGCAGACTTGTCCGCAGCGAACCACGTTATCAGTTCCGCAGTGGAAGTTTGGCCTTCCTCGGCGCGATTGAAACGCCTTGCGCTGACTGCACTGCACTACACAAGTGCGGATGTTCAAGATTTTGAATTCCTGTTGTGTTATAAAGCGCACGCTTGTTTAGGCGTTGCCGTTTGGGAGCCTGAGAATGTCAGTTTTATAAGTGACAATTCTTCGGTCGCTCTCTTGCATGGACTGTATGTTGATCAACAACATCAGGGTCAAGGAGTAGGCAAATTGCTTCTCGATGAAGTGCATCTGAGAGCTGAAAAACGTAATTTTTCTGGCATTTATGTCAGAGCAGAGCGTTTTTCTGCAAGTTACTTTGAACACGTGGGTTATCGCCAATTGGCAGATAACCAAGGGCCTGGCGCTGCGAATAGCCCCTACCCGTACAGGTTTCTTGGTGACTTAGCCGCGCGTCAATCCAATGCTGCTTAGCATCGGTCGGCGTCTTAACTCGCAGTAACAAAAATTGAGTGGTTAAAGGAAAGCGGGAAATGCTTAAAAGAGTCCTGGGAAGACGAATACTATCGGGTCTATGCCTCCTAGCGGGAGCGGCGCTGATGAGTCCAGCAATATTTGCAGCTGATGAAGGTGCAGATCTAGCGTGGAAATACCATTGCACCACGTGCCATGGAGATACCGGTAAATCTAATGCGCAGAGATACCCCAATCTTGCGGGTCAAAACAGCATCTACTTAGTCAGCCGACTAAAATATTTTCGTGATGGTGTAGAGCCTGGCAATCAAATGAATGCTCAAGCAGCTCCTCTGAGTGATGAGACAATCGAACTACTGGCTGATTACTTCAGTCGTCAATCCAACTGAGGTCTAGGCAAATGAAAACAACTTTGATGATTTCTAAATGGATTGCGCTTTCTTTTGTCCTTACTTTTGCTGCCTGTGCTAGCGAAGCGCCTGACGGTGCAGCGCTGGTTGCAGAGAAAGGTTGTGTGGCTTGTCACGGTGAAAAGGGTGGGGCGATTGCGCCAATATATCCTCACCTGAACGGGCAATATGAAACCTATCTGCGTTTGCAGTTGACTGCCTACAGGTCTGGTAAGCGGGTTAATGCAATAATGAATGGTATGGCTGCTGACCTAAGCGATGAAGATATTGCTACGTTGGCTGCTCACTACGGCAAATAGCCGCAACCGCTCTCAATTGCGGGGGCGGGTGAAAAGCTACCTTATTTGGTCTGTCTGTATGTTAAGACAGCTTGCAGAGCCCAGGCCTCAGAGGCTTGGGTGCTAGCCGCGCTCAGATGAAAAAAACTTTAGTGCCAAGACTAGGACACGCAGCTGGTCTATTGTTGGTCGTCGTCTGCGGTCTGTTCTCTGGCTGCGCTGACTCAACGGACGGTTCGTTAGTGCGCGCGCAAGCTGATGCAGCGGCGCCCAATATGTCTTCCTCGCCTCACGAGGTTGCTTCTAAATTTTCGGGCGTAACGCCTAGTTCTAATAACCCCCATAGCTCTTATGAACCCTCTAGTTACATTGGTTCGACGGCGTGCGGTAGTTGCCATGCTGAAGCTTACAAATCTTGGCAGGGTTCCCATCATCAACTGGCAATGGCTGAGCCGTCAGCAAAAACTGTAGTCGGCGACTTTGCTGATCGAACTCATGTTGCCGGCTCTGTTACTTCCAAATTTCTAAGCCAGAACGGTGTGTACAGCGTGATCACCGAAGGCGCGGAAAACAAACTCACTGAATATGCCGTGCGTTACACGTTTGGTATTTCGCCTCTTCAGCAATATTTAGTGGATGTGGGGGGTGGCCGCCTCCAAGCGCTGCCGTTAGTGTGGGACGCGCGTGGTGCCGATGTCGAAAGCTCCAATTCAAGGCCCAATTCAAGGCCCAACTCAAAGCAAAGTTGGTACCATCTCGCACCTCAAAGCGCCGGCGCGGCAGATGACCCAACTCATTGGACGAGGGGTGGGCAAAATTGGAACCACATGTGTGCAGACTGTCATTCCACTGCAGTGACTAAAGGTTATGACGCCGCTACTGACACCTTCGACACTCAGTTTGCTGAAATCAGTGTGGGCTGCGAGGCTTGTCATGGCCCTGGCTCCAGCCATCGAGATTCGCCAACGCAACCATATCCAATGCTCTCATCAGCAAGCAGCGCTGCGATTGCCGAGCAAAATACCTGTGCTACTTGCCATAGTCGACGCGCACAACTGGCTGAAGGGTTTACCCCACAACAAGCGTTTTTAGATTACTACCAGCCCGCTTTTTTAGAGCAAGGCCTGTATCACCCAGACGGTCAAATCTTGGACGAGGTGTATGTTTATGGCTCCTTCGCTCAGAGCAAAATGCACGCGCAAGGGGTTACTTGTAGTAATTGCCACGACGCTCATTCGGCTCAGCTGAAGTTGCAAGGCAACGCGCTATGCACTCAGTGCCATAACCCCGCAGGGCGCGAGGAGTTTCCGACACTGACTAAAGCGTTATATGACTCGCCCAGCCATCATTTTCATAATGCCGTCGAAGGTGTCTCTAACAATGGCGCGGCCTGTGTGGATTGTCATATGACTAGTCAAACTTATATGGGGATTGATGAGCGCCATGACCACAGCTTTCGTATTCCAAGACCAGATTTAAGCGAAAAAATTGGTGTGCCTAATGCGTGCGCCGGTTGCCACGAGGTGGAGCAGGGACCTAATGTGAATCGGTGGGCGGCAGAGGTCATTGCTGATTATTTCAATCATGCACAAAAGCCGCCAAAGCCTCAGCATTTTGGCGAGGCTTTGTTCGCAGCAAGGCGGGGTCAAAAAACAGCCGAAACAGGATTGGTTAATGTGGCAGTAGATTCGCAGATGCCTGGCATTGTGCGCGGCACCGCGTTATCACTGCTTGATGGTTACTCGCGCACCAGTGGTTCCCGTGCCATAGAGCAGGGCCTTAAGTCGGCAGACCCTTTAGTGCGTATGGGTGCCATTAGAGGTTCAGGGCGCTGGCCAGGACAGCGTCAGTGGCGAGCGTTAAAGCCCTTGCTAAATGATCCGTTGTTGGCCATTCGAATGGAGGCCGTGGCGGCATTGGCTGATCTATACCCTGCGCTACCACCGCAAGAACGAGCAGTGTTACATACATCTATACAGGCCTATATTGAGGTCCAGCAAGTCAGTGCCGATCGTGCAGAATCGTTGTCAAATATTGCCACCATGCATCTCCATATGGGTAATGTTGTTGCGGCAGAGCGGGCACTTAAACGTGCGCTGAAGTTGAACCCTCAGTGGGTGCCGGCGTTGATTAACTTAGCGGACATTTATCGGGCTACAGGGCGTGACGAACAAGCGGCCGGTTTGCTAGATACCGCTTTAGAATTAACGCCATACGCGCCGGATGTTTTGTTGGCCAAGGCACTTTGGCTGGTCCGGCAGGGTGACCGAGTTCGGGCTATTGGTTTATTGGCCAAAGGCTATGACGCCCAGTCAACGTCTTCGCTGAATTATATCTACGCGGTGGCGCTGCATTCTAATGGCGACACAGACAAGGCGTTAGCGATAGTGGACGCGGCCATAGATGCGGGGCTGAGCGCCAGCCAACTGGTGCAGTTAGGTTTGAGTATTACTAGCGAAACAGCAGACCTGGACCGCGCTCGACGTTACCAGGCTTATATCAGTCGCTAACTCTTTGGATTTTCCTTGCTGGCCTGGACAGAGGCTTACGCGAGTTAATCGTCTTTAGCGAAATAAAGTTTTATCGCGCGTAGTGGCTGCTTGTTCAGAATGGCAAGCAGCAGATGCATTTTGCGGTAACTGAGTTTGCCTTGCTGAAATAAAACAATGCCGCGCAGAGGCATATTGTTGGCCATTTCTTCAAACATCTTGCGAATGGTTGCGTCGTTGTTGCCAAGCCCCATACCTTTAAGAAAACCTTCTACTGTTTTTGCTTTTACTTTGGCACCAAGCCAAGTTTCGCCAATTTCCGCCAGCGATGAATTGGCATGGAAGGGACGTGGCGATTCACCCTCTGGCACTGTCCTGCCGAGCATTCGGGCGAAGGTTTCATCCGGTACTTGGATAGCTGTTTGATCCAGTCCGGGGCCAAGGCAGCTTAGCGCCTGGGGGCTGGGTTGCGCGGTTTTCTGTTGGCTTGGATCTTCTATGGTTAATTCAAGTGTTTGTCTGATATCACGGCTAGATGCGCCAATGCGCAGTGCATATTGGCCCGGTTCTATGTTGGGTTGATTCATTCCTTGGTCGAAATAAGCGAAGTCCGCAGAGCTGATTTGAATAGTCACAGTGCTCTGTTCGCCGGGCTGTAAAAATACCTTGGCAAAGCCGGCCAATTCTTGGTCAGGGCGATAAATTTTGCTGTTCAGGGCATGGCGATAAATCTGCACGCATTCAGCCCCGGCCATCGCGCCAGTGTTTTTCACTGCAACAGATACCTGTATTGTCGTTGGGTTGGCTAGGTCTGCGGACAGGTCTGCGGACAGGTCTGCGGACACGTCTGCGGACATTGTGCTTGTGCTGATTTGAGCGTCGCTATAGGCAAAACTACTGTAGCTTAGGCCGTGACCGAACGGGAATAAGACTGGGCGATTGGCGCTGTCGAAATACCGGTAGCCAACGTACAAACCCTCTCTATATTGAATCTGTCTCTTATACACATCTGACGCTGCCGACGAATAGAGAGGTGTAGA
>CAJXUL010000095.1 GCA_913060615.1 uncultured Gammaproteobacteria bacterium
CACCACAGCTAGGATTTCAAAAAAGATCAAACTCAGAAAAAACTATTACCCTTAGCTCAAAATTTAAAAAGGCTCTGCCCTCGTCCCCAAACCATTTAAATTCGTCAAGGAGAAAATTGTTGTACATCAAAAAGTAACAGTTTAATTTATTCCTGCTGGAAGTTTTCGTAATAAATGGAGGTACTTTATGTACTTTTCTAAAACAGCGGCAAACATTTTACTATCACTGGCGTTGATATCGACACTGTCAGTTGGCGTAGCTCAAGCAGCAGAAATTAATTTAGCCTTTAACCAAACATCTAACCAATCATCGACTGTCAACCGAGGTGCTTCCTCAAGAGCCGTCGACGGAAACACAAATGGGTTGTGGGCAAACAATAGCGCCACGCTCACCGCTACTCAATCCAATGCCTGGTGGCAGGTAGAATTGGCTAAAATAAGCCAAATTGGTGAAATCGTTATATTCAATCGCACGGACGAGTGCTGCAAAAAGAGCCTATCTGAATATAATGTCAGCGTTTCTAAAGATTCGGCATTCAGCCAAATCACTTATAGCCAAGATTTCCAAACGCCACCAAGCCCAACCACAATCATAAAGACTGGCGGAGTAATTGGCAGATACATCAAAGTCCAATTATTAAACGACGGCCAACTTTCACTCGCCGAGGTGAGAGTTATGGGTGTTTCAGGAACACCCATGGAAGACGAAAAAGCAGTCAATCGACTGATTATTAAGTACAAATCTGTAGTTGCCGAAAACACAACTCAGAACGATAGTCAGAGCTATAGTCAGAACTATAGTCAGAACAGAAGTAAGAAAAAAATCAAAAAAACAGCACGCGACTTCTCATCGCTAGCAAATAAAATCAGCCAAATTGTTAACAACCTTAAAATTGTACCCAATAGCATTAACAATGCGGCAAACCTCATTAGCAACTCAAGCGACATCACAGTTGCTCAATTAAGCAGCGATGAATACTTTGACGTAATTGCTCTAAATCGGAATTTCACTAAAAACCAACTAAAAGAAATTGCCGACCTGTTAAGCAATGAAAGCAATATAGAATATTCAGAACCGGACTATATCGCTTCAACAACTCGTAAACCTAATGATCCTCGTTATAGCGAACAATGGCATTATTTCAGCCCTAGAGCAGGTATTAATTTGGAAAACACGTGGGACATTACCACGGGTAAAGAAAACGTAGTGGTGGCCGTAATCGACACCGGCGTATCTCCGCATACAGACATTATTAATAAACTTTTAGTCGGATACGATTTTGTTAACCGCGATAGTAACGCCACTGACGACTACGACCATGGCACCCACGTTGCGGGAATAGTAGCAGCAAGTACAGACAACGCCGGCGGCATAGCAGGTGTTGATTGGCATGCAAAAATATTACCGGTGAAAGTTATCGGTAGCAACGGCCGCGGATATTTCTCGGATATTGCCAAGGGCATACGCTGGTCAGCGGGAATGCCTCTCTCTGGCACGCCGCCTAACGCCTACCCAGCTCAAGTCATAAACATGAGCTTAACCGCGGCCGTAGCATGTAGCAGCTCCACAACAATGCAAAGCGCTATCAACGAAGCAACAGCACGCGGCGTGACAGTAGTAGTGGCTGCGGGAAATGCAGGGCAAGATGCAGCAGGCTATACGCCTGCGAGTTGTGACGGTGTTATTAGCGTCGCTGCCAGCGACGCTAATGCAAACCGAGCATCTTTCTCGAATTTTGGCAGCCTAGTTGATGTGATCGCCCCCGGGGTGGGAGTTCTGTCTTTAAAAGACAGTGGCGGCTATAAAACACTCAGTGGCACCAGTATGGCTGCGCCCCACGTGGCCGGAACCATCTCATTGATGATTGCACAGAATAATATGCTAACACCGGCGGCGCTCGAAGCAGTGCTTAAAAATAGCGCCGAAACTTTTACCACAAACTCAAACTGTCATACCGCCAACGCTAGTTACAACAACCGATCCTGTGGCAGTGGTCGAGTAAACTCAGCACAGGCAATAATCAGTTTACCCACCGTGGCAATTTCCGAAATAAAAGGAGATACAGGGGCTACAGGAGCGACGGGCAGTCCTGGCATCCAAGGCGTGCAAGGAATACCCGGCCCACAAGGTCCAGCTGGATCGTCTGGCGCACCAGGAATACAAGGACCTCAGGGTGTTCAAGGTACAACCGGCCAACGGGGTATTGTTGGACCACAAGGCCTTAGTGGTGCCAACGGACGCAATGGTGAAAAAGGCGACCCCGGCGGAGATACATCATTGCTTTTACAGCGAGGCATGGACGTTAGTATTATCGACACAAACAATTTCATTGTCCCCGGCCACGTGCAAATTGGTCTAAGCGTCGATGCCTGCGACATTGGCCGCGCCGGATCCATTCGTTATGTCCCTGCTAGCAAACACTTGGAATTTTGCAACGGCGAGCAATGGGCACCAATTAATACTTCAATAGACTACACCTGTGACAATATTTGCCAGTTAGGCTCGGCACACTCCTCAGGTGGCTATCACAGGTGCGGGATAAAATCTGATAATACAATTCAATGTTGGGGCAGAGATCTTTCAGGTCCCACTGAAGTGCCTCGCAACGTCGTTGCCAAGCACATAGCGACAGGCGCAGAGCACACCTGCATAATTCAATTAAATAACTCTTTGGCT
This sequence comes from uncultured Gammaproteobacteria bacterium, assembly GCA_913060615.1. Lineage (GTDB taxonomy): Bacteria > Pseudomonadota > Gammaproteobacteria > Pseudomonadales > Azotimanducaceae > UBA4421. The sequence goes on from CAJXUL010000095.1 coordinate 2,678, forward strand.
TGCTGGGGGTGGGATATAAATGGGCCCGTTGATGCGCCAAACGGCCTAAAAGTCAAACAAATTGCAATCTCACAGTATAACAGTTGCGCTATTAATATAGATGATAGCCTAACCTGTTGGGGCCACGGAAAACTTGCGGGCAGCGTGCCAGAAAATGCAAAACTGAGGCAAATCACCGTGGGTTATGAAAGAGCCTGCGGCATATCGTTAGATAGCACTGTTACATGCTGGGGCGCGCCAACTAACACAGGCCAAAGCAACCCCCCCAAAGATCTGTTGGCCAAACAAGTTGTTTTGAGCAGCAGGTATTCATGCGCACTGAAACTAGACAATACAATTGCATGTTGGGGCGAATTAGATAGATTCCACAAAGTGCCCAAAGACTTGGGAGTGGTTACACAAATTGCATCCGGCAACGGTACGATGTGCTCACTCAATATGTCGGGTGCAGTAAGATGCTGGGGCAATAGTGGCCACGGCCAAACCGACGTCCCAGTAGATCTCGTCGCAAAGCAAATCACTATGAACGGCCAATCAGCATGCGCTTTAACCGTCAACAACAATATCGCATGCTGGGGACAAAATGCTTACGGCGAAACAGATCCACCCACATCGTCCACATGGAAACAAATATAAGACAGCAGAGTTTGCTTGAAATAGATTAAACACCTCGCCCAGAAGCATAGAAAATTAACGGAGCTGCTCTTAAGTTAAGCCGAAGCCTAACCTGTTTTGGCTAACTTAATCAGCCCCTTACACCCAAAGCCTGAAGCTCCTCAGCAGACAACTTCACCACCTCTACCAAACAGGTATGCGCACTGGGCCCTTGGGCCAAACTGGACGTGCCTTTGTCTTTGGTGAGCACATTGGGGTTACCATTCAACTCAAGCCCTAGGCTGCCCGCGCTTGGCGCAAACCACGCCCCAGTTGGTAAAATAGCCACATCTTCTTTGATATGTTCACTGATCACCGCGCCAACAACACACGCGCCTCTGTCGTTAAATACTCGGAGCAAATCGCCTGCCTGAATACCTCGTTCTGCGGCAGCATTGGGGTGCAAGGTCAAAGGCTCCCTACCATGTATTTTTCCCGCCTGACTATAAGCACTCTGATCATATTGACTGTGCAATCTACGCTTAGGCTGGGGGGAAATTAAATGTAACGGAAACTTATCATTACCCGCCCCTCCCAACCGCTCAAAGGGCTCCAGCCAAACCGCATGCCCCGGGCAATCTGCGTAGCCAAAGCGATCTATTGTTGTTGAAAAAATTTCAATTTTTCCAGAAGGCGTAGACAGAGGATGTTTTAGGGGGTCTACACGAAAGCCGGCTAGCCAATCACCGGAGCGTGTCTTAGGCGGTATCTGATAGCTGCCTTTTTCTAGAAACTCATCAAAATCTGGTAATTCAAAACCCTGAGCTTTAGCACGCTCATTCGACCTGCGCCAAAGATCTTGCAGCCACTCCATTTCTCCTTTGCCCTGAGTAAATTTGTCCGCAAAACCTAATTTATCCGCTAGGCCCGAAAAAATTTCATAGTCAGAGCGCGCATCAAATTGCGGCGGTATTGCCTGCTGCATTAAATGCGCGTAAGGATCATGACTAGATGCACAAATATCCGTACGCTCAAATGACGTGGTAGCTGGAAAAACAATATCTGCCCATTGCGCCGTTGGCGTCCACCAAGGCTCATTAACAATCACCGTATCCGGCCGCCGCCAGGCCTTGGTTAGTCGATTAAGGTCCTGATGATGGTGAAATGGATTGCCACCTGCCCAATAAATCAGCCGAGTATCTGGATAGGTGATGTCGCGGCCATCATAACTTATGCTTTCACCGGGGTTGAGTAACATATCAGCAATACGCGCTACCGGAATAGCAAAGTCGGCAGGATTTTTGCCCTTACTTACCGCAGCCCAATTAAAGCGACGCCAATTACTGCCGACAAAACCTTCAGCACTGTAGCCAAACCCAACACCACCCCCAGTAAGTCCAATCTGACCCAACATGGCAGCCAAGGTAACCAGCATCCAATAAGGTTGTTCACCATGATCTGCGCGTTGCAGCGACCAAGCCGCAGTAAGAAATGTCCTTTTGCCCGCCGCCTCAATGGCCAAAGACTCAATGGTGCTGGCAGCTATTGACGAGATCTCGCTGGCCCACTGAGGCGTTTTTGCTTGCCCGTCGGTCTGACCAAGCAAATAACTCTGAAAGCGCTCATAGCCTACACAGTGCATTGCTAAGAATTTTCTATCGGCGAGGTTTTGTGTTTCTAACACATAAGCCATAGCCAACATAACAGCCACATCCGTTCCGGGCCTTGGCACAATCCAACGTGGGTCAAGGGCATCGGCAACGTCGTGCCTCACAGGCGAGACATTCACGAACGCGGTCCCGGCCTTATGCGCACGCTGCAGATCAATTGCAGTTCTATGCTCGGTAATACCGCCATAAGCTACTTGAGCATTACGCGAAGGTAGCCCGCCAAACGCAATGAACAGCTCAGTATGATTTATCACATCTTCTAAACTGGTTTGCTCCAGTTCCATTTGTCCCCATGGCGCAATGACGTGGGGCAAAATAACTTGGGCAGCAGCAGTACTATAACTATTCATGGCTCGCGTACAGCCACCCATGAAATTTATAAAGCGATGTAACTGGGACTGGGCATGATGAAAGCGCCCCGCGCTGGCCCAACCGTAAGAACCCGCAAAAATTGAGCGATTGCCATAGGTTTCTTTCACCCGGCTCAGTTCTTTAGCCGCATAACCTAAAGCCACATCCCAAGAAACGTCTACAAACTCGTCAGCGCCGCGCAGACTATTTTCGGGGTCTGTACCTTCTAACCAGCCACGACGAATAGCTGGAGTTTTGATTCGTGAAGAGTGCTGAACGCCATCTCGTAAGGTGTGACGAATCTCGGCAGGATCTGGGTCTTCATCAATTGCAAATACATCGACAATTCGCCCATCTTTTACCTCAACGTCGTAGACGCCCCACTGCGTAGCATTGCGATAGCGCATAAAAGTCACTGAAAAATGGCTGAATGTTTAGCCTAGGGAAAATCTAATGCAATGCCAATGTAGAACTCGCAGAAAGCGATAAAAAAACCTGGTCAGGTAACACGCCGGCAGTGAGCCAATCTGCTAGAAAGTAAGAAGTAAGGTACGCGGCGAAAAGTGCAACGTGGGAAGAAGAAGTACAGCCACGCAATGCGTGACTGCGGTATTAATCTCTGCGCAGTTTATTCAGTTGGTAGTCTGCGGGTGCGGGAGAAAGCTCTTTAGGTAAATCTGCTATCGCGGCATCTGTGTTTTCGTTTTCGGTGTTATCGAAAAGTGCGTCTAAGTCATCGTTAAAGAAATCATCATCACTGAAAAGCTCATCTGCTTGATTTTCCATCTGAGATTTGAAGTCGAATGTTTCATCTACCTGGCGACTTGAGGCCACGGCGCTTACAACTTGAGGCGGCTGTCCTTGCCAGATCCATGCAGATCCATAACCGCTATCACGGAGATCTTGCAATGGGCTCTTAGCATCAGAGACAGACATATAGGGTCCCGCAGCAATTCTGTAAAAAAAACCGTTGCTGGTTTCTCTGGCAATCACCACAAAGGCCTCGCCGCTCTGAGACTGGGCTTTAAGGAGTCCAGCCTCAGCATTATCGCGGCTTTGAAAACTCGCAACTGACACCCAGTAATCAGCATGGGCGGCGGGAGCGGTCAGAAGGCCTATTAGTGCAACTAGTTTAAAAAATTTCATATTCATCTACTTAAATTCGAGAAGTAGTTTAGCAGGACCATTGAGGGCGCGCCATGATCAGCCTTCATAGGCGCCCGAACGCAAAACCTTAGCCACCAGTAATCATAATCATCAAACCCGCGGCAACCGCAGAGCCAATGACCCCAGCCACATTGGGACCCATGGCGTGCATAAGAAGAAAGTTCTGCGAGTTTGCTTCCAAGCCGACTTTATTTACCACCCGCGCAGCCATGGGTACCGCAGACACACCAGCAGCGCCAATTAGAGGGTTAATTGGCGTAGTCGTGAACAGGTTCATTACCTTAGCCATGAGCACGCCACTGGCGGTGCCAATTGAGAAAGCAACCATGCCCAAAGCCAAAATACCCAGCGTTTCAGCGGTCAAAAAACTTTCAGCCCCTAACTTGGAGCCCACTCCTAGTCCTAAAAATATAGTCACCACATTGATCAAAGAAGTTCGGGTGGTTTCCGCCAAGCGCTCTACCACACCACATTCACGCATTAAATTACCAAAGCAAAACATACCCAATAAAGGCGCAGCAGAGGGCAACAAAAAAGCCACCAACAGCAGCAGAAGCAGAGGAAAAACGATCTTCTCTAGCGTTGAAACTTCACGCAATTGGACCATAACAATGCGGCGCTCTTTTTCTGTGGTAAGAAGACGCATGATAGGCGGTTGAATAATTGGCACTAAGGCCATGTAGGAATAAGCCGCGATGGCAATTGCACCAAGCAGTTCTGGAGCCAGCTTGCCGGCCACAAATATGGCCGTTGGCCCGTCAGCACCACCAATAATGCCTATTGCCGCCGCCTGTTTTAAATCAAAATCCATAATGCCAAGAGCGCTTAAACCCAACGCACCCAACAACGTGGCAAAAATACCAAACTGGGCAGCCGCCCCTAACAACAAGGTTTTAGGATTAGCCAGCAAAGGACCAAAATCAGTCAATGCCCCCACACCCATAAATATAATTAGTGGGAATGCGCCGGTTTCAATACCCACTTCATAAATTAAATGCAGTAGCCCGTTTCCGGTGGCAATTTCCGCACCTGGGATATTGCTCAAAAGCCCACCAAAACCAATTGTCACCAATAGCAGAGGCTCGAACTTTTTCGCAATGGCTAAATACAGCAACACTAGGCTGATCAAAATCATCGCAAATTGGCCAAATGTCATTTGCGCCAAACCAGAACCGTTCCAAAGTTGATCTAATAGATCCATTCAAAAGCCTCTAAAATGAGTTAGCCCTAATAAATATGGGTTAGCTAAACCGAGCGGCAAAACTGCAGCTCAACACCTTGCGCTAGCTGGGGTTAATCAGTACCAAGGGATGATTTACCGCAACTTGGTCACCAGAGCCCACATTGATCGCAACAACTTCACCGGCTACGGCTGCACTAACGTCGGTTTCCATTTTCATGGCCTCAAGTACCAATATCTTTTGCCCTGCTGTGACCACATCGCCTACTTTAACCAGCACCTGGTGAATTGTGCCGGCCAAGCCCGCATTCAACCATTCACCCGCAGCAGCAACTGGCGCAGGCGCGCTCACTTGCATGCGCTCCCCAACACTGCCACTGCCCTCTTCAATCTGAACCGAATAAGGCGTGCCATCTACAGTCACAGTATAGGAACCGCCGCTGGCACTATTTGACATTGCATTAGTTGGCGTCGCCACCGGGGTTTGCGCTGTTTGAATAGAAGGCGCCGGCTCAAACGCAGACGGGTCGTTCCGGTTGATCAAAAACTTAGTAGCCACCTGCGGAAAAAGTGCATAGGTCAGCACGTCATCTATTTTGGCATCAGCTAAGGTAATGTTTTCGTTTTTAGCTAGCTCGTCCAACTCTACCGTGAGCGCCTCTAATTCAGGTGCAAGCAGATCAGCCGGCCGACACGTAATTTGCTCGACATCCCCCAACACTTGCTTTTGCAACTGGCTATTTAAAGGCGCAGGGGTGGAGCCATACTCTCCAGCTAAAACGCCGGTGGTTTCTTTTGTGACATTCTTATAACGCTCGCCAGCCAAAACATTAATCACCGCCTGAGTGCCGACAATTTGTGAGGTGGGTGTCACTAGGGGAATAAAGCCTAAGTCTTCGCGCACCTTGGGAATTTCTTCTAGCACTTCATCCAAACGTTCAGTGGCATTTTGTTCTCGCAACTGGCTTTCCAAATTGGTCAACATGCCACCGGGCACTTGGGCAACAAGAATGCGTGAGTCAACGCCGCGCATGGCGCCTTCAAACTGAGCATATTTTTTACGTACTTCACGAAAATAACCGGCAATCTCTTCTAATAACTCAATATTTAGACCGGTATCGCGCTCTTCGTCTTGAAGAATCGCCACTACCGACTCAGTGGCAGAGTGCCCATAGGTCATGCTCATAGAGGATATGGCGGTATCTACATTATCTATGCCCGCTTCAATGGCCTTGAGGTAGGTGGCTGTGGACATACCCGTAGTGGCATGGCATTGCATGTGTACGGGAATATCTAGCGACGCCTTCAAACGACTCACTAAGTCGAAGGCAACATAAGGCTTCAGTAGCCCGGCCATGTCTTTTATACAAATGCTGTGCGCACCCATATCTTCAATTTTCTTGGCTAAATCTACCCACATATCCATGGTATGCACTGGGCTAACCGTATAGGAAATGGTGCCTTGGGCATGTTTATCCACAGCAAGTGTTGCTTTAATAGCCGTGGTCAAATTACGCATATCGTTCATAGCATCAAAAATGCGGAACACATCAACGCCGTTGATCGCTGCACGCTCAACAAACTTTTCCACCACATCATCTGCGTAGTGCCGGTAGCCCAGTATATTTTGGCCACGCAGCAGCATTTGTTGAGGCGTATTGGGCATGGCCGCTTTGAGCAACCTAATACGCTCCCAAGGGTCCTCGCCAAGATAGCGAATGCAGGCGTCAAACGTTGCGCCACCCCAAGATTCTAAGGACCAAAAACCAACTTGGTCGAGCTTCTCGGCGATGGGCAGCATATCTTCAACACGCATACGGGTGGCCAAAATACTTTGGTGGGCATCGCGCAAAATGACGTCAGTAATACCAAGTGGTTTGTTCTTGTTCATTAAATTCTTCTCCAAGCTCCTGAGGAGCAAAACATATTCTTCGTCTCAAATTTCATAGCGCCAGCGTCTTAGCTGTGAAAAAAGCTGCGAGGATAACTGAGACAGTACCTGTCTAAGGCAAACTACCGAAGGCCAACTCGCCGAAGTTATTGGCTTTTTGAGCGTAGGTGAGTGTCCAAGGCAACAGCTATTGCTGCAACGTGATCAGCTGAATACGCGTGCTGACCGGCTGCGCCGACCTCTTTAGGCTCTAGAGCCAATGCATTGCTCGCCAAACCAAATTTCAATACTGCCCAAGACATCGTTTGGGTAACGACAACAAGTAAAGCAAGAAACGCAAACACCGTTCCCATTCCAATCATCATTAATTCAATACCAGATTCTAAAAGCCCGTTCACGAATAACCTCTTTAACTGACCATTTTTTTGCAAATTCCCTGTCCCGGAGTTTATAGCGAACTCAGTTGATTACGCCAATCAAAATTATATGTGCCGCAAAAACCGGCTAATGGCCAAAAAAAGCTAAGAAGAATGCCCAAATATGAAATTAGATTGCTCAAGAGTACTAAATAAGTTGAGATCATGAGCATTCTTCCAGATAATGCTGCCCTTGTTGAGCACCCGTGGCCCAACTGGATAAGGCACCGGTCTACGAAACCGGCGATTACTGGTTCGAATCCAGTCGGGTGCACCATTAAGCTTCCTAACAGAAAGCTTCCTAACAGAACTTGATCTAACAGCTTCTTCTATATATGAATAGCTGGCTAGCAAGATTGCAAAAAGTCGTTGTTCCTCAACGACCTAGGTCGATCCAGAACGACCCAGAACGACCTCAAAAATTGAAACAAAAACTCAGCGGCAATATCTTGCACTCTTGTACCCATGCGCTCTTCTCTACCTTGAAGCCCTCAAATACCACCAATATTTCTCAATGTTGTACCGGCGGAAGATCGCTAAACTTGCTGAAACACACTTGTGGAACATTTCCTACTGGCGCTTGCCCAAGGATCAAGACATTATTTGTGAATTAAGAACCACCTATAATTGCATCGTAGAAGACTGGAAGAAAATACCATGATCATTCAACACCAAAATTTGACCAATCTAGCCAGTGCAATCCTTCACGCCGCTGGCGCACCAGAGGAAAACGCGAAAGCGGTAGCATTACACCTTGTTGAAGCAAACCTTAAAGGCCACGACTCTCACGGCGTTGGCATGATCCCAAGCTACGTGCGCTCCATGAAGGCAGGCCACATAAACCCAGCTAACAACGCAAAATTAATCAAAGACAATGGCGCCGTAGTTTCATTCGACGCAGAACTGGGCCTGGGCCGAGTTGTTGGTATGCAGGCAATGCAATTAGGTATTGAGCGCGCTAAACAACTTGGCATTTGCTGCGTCGCACTAGGTAATGCGGCGCACCTTGGCAGAATTGGGGCATTTGGCGAAGCTTGCGCGGATGCGGGTTTGGTCTCCACGCACTATGTAAACGCTGTCTCTTATACACATCTCCGAGCCCACGAGACGGACTCCTATCTCG
>CAJXUL010000096.1 GCA_913060615.1 uncultured Gammaproteobacteria bacterium
GAAAAACACCAGCTTCCCAGGCGGGGTTTATCAATGGACGCCTCCAAGTAGCGCAAAGCAAGTTACATTTCGCAACAAGCCAGTCATGCAAGTGGGTGAAATGGTGTTAGTGGGCCTGCCCGTGTCCCAACCCTTAGGCCAATTGTCCCTGAGCTACACCGTCAACAATGAGCAAAAAACTCATCACTTTGAGGTGGTAGACAAGCAATATACTGAACAGCACATTACCCTCAAGAATAGAGAAATGGTGAACCCTAAGCCAAAACAACTGGAACGTATTCGGCGCGAATCTAAGGTGCAAAAAGCCCTTTACCAACAAGTTTCACCCGCCCAAGATTTGCAACAAGGATTCATTTTACCGCTGCAAGGTATTACCACCAGCCTCTTTGGCCATCGAAGGTTCTTCAATGGAGAGGCACGCAACCCGCACAGCGGCTTAGACATTGCCGCAGCAACCGGCACCCCTATAATAGCGCCAGCAGATGCAAAAGTGGTTTTGGTTGATGATCTTTATTTCAACGGCAAAGCAGTTTTTTTGGATCACGGCCAAGGGCTCATCACCATGTACTGCCACATGAGTGAACACAAGGTTGAGGTAGCCGATGTGGTAAAACAGGGGGACATCATTGGACTGGTGGGTGCGACCGGCAGAGTCACTGGCCCACATCTACATTGGTCGGTGAGTTTGAACGGCGTGAGGGTAGACCCACTAGAGTTTCAGCAAGCTTTAGACAGTGCCCTTTTTTCTGCAAAGTAGCCTGTGCAAAATGGTCCTTCCAAATAGCTGCTGCAAATTTGCTGCACCTATTCAACGACCAGCCATTTTGCTCTAATTCTTCGACTTCTTACGAAACTTAACCATGCGTTTACGGCGATCAAGTTGTTGCTGTGTCAGCTGATTAGGCTTACCAGCGAATGGATTTTCAGAGTCTCTCAAATCTAGTCTTATCGGGTTACCAACCAAGTTCAGAGCCTCACGAAAACCGTTTTCTAGAAACTTCTTATAACTGGCCGGCAAAGAGCTCAATTGATTACCGTGAATAACCACACGTGGCGGGTGCGATCCAGCTCTAGTTGCCACCTTAACTTTAATCGGCCTGCCGCGCACAGACGGCGCTGGATGAGAGGCGACTAGGTTTCTTAACAGACGGGTCAGCATAGAGGTAGATACTTCAAACTGCCCTACCTCATGAATTTTTTGCACTTTCTTTAGCAATACACCAACACCAGTACCATGCAGTGCAGAGATCATCTCCAAAGGCACCCAGGGTACAAAGTTCAGCCTACGGTCTAAAGCTTTCTTAACCTTTTCTCGCTGCTCTACAGGCAGACCGTCCCACTTATTAACTGCAATTACCATCCCAGCACCAGCGTCTAGCGCGTACTCAAGGACGTGGAGATCTTGTTCAACCAAGCCCTCAGAAGCGTCGATAACTAAAACCACCACGTGGGCGCGTTGCATTGCATCCAGTGCTTTAACAACCGAGAACTTTTCGGTGATTTCCGAAACCTTACCTTTACGCCGAACGCCGGCGGTATCGATGAGGACATAGTCAACATCATCTTTGGTAAAAGGGATATCAATGGCATCTTTTGTGGTACCGGGCATATCGAATACCACCTGACGCTCTTCGCCGATTAAGCGATTGACCAAGGTAGATTTACCCACATTAGGACGGCCAACTACCGCTACACGAATGCCAGACCCGTGCAGCAAATCAGCTGGCTCTTCAGGCAAATCAAGATCTGCCAAATGCTGCTCTAAGACTTCACGAAGTTGCTTGAGACCGCGACTGTGACTGGCCGAGATCAGTACATATTCAGGAAAACCAAACCGATCAAAGTCTAAGGCTACTTGATCTTCTGGAAGGCCATCAATTTTATTTATTACCGGTAGAAATTTAACGTTGGCTTTGCGCAAATAAGTAACCACGTCTTCGTCTGCGGCGGTTACTCCTTCGCGGCCATCAAGCAGCAACAGCACTAAGTCTGCTTCGTTCACGGCAAGCTCGGTCTGACCGGTTAGCGCTTCAGCAAGAACGTGCTCGCCAAAAAGCCCTCCCGTATCAATGAGTGTCGCAGACTGCTCCTCTAACTCCATACGACCATATCTACGGTCTCGAGTTAAACCAGGCACATCTGCAACCAAAGCATCACGACTACGCGTTAACTTATTGAAAAGTGTAGACTTTCCAACGTTCGGACGGCCAACTAAGGCCACACTAGGAAGCATATATTATCTCAGTACTACCTTGAATGCGTGCAAGGCGCCTTTGTTATCGGAAGCGTATACAACGCCATCAGCGACGACTAAATTAGCTCGGACACCTTTGCCACCTACTTTGATGCGACCCAAAAGGCGTCCATCACGTTGGGCAATAGCGTGCAGGTAACCTTCATCATCACCAACAAAAATATAATTCGAAAAAGCTAAAGGCGCTGTCAGTTTGCGTCGCGCAAATGCTTCTTGCTCCCAGACAACCTCACCAGAATTTTGGTCTATTGCAATAATCGCATCTTCATCATTAACAATATAAACCTGGCCATAGCCTTCGGCCATATTGAGAAAACTCGAAGTGTCTTTTTCCCACCGAGGTCGACCATCGCGCAATGACATACCAATGGCTCTGCCTTGATAGGCCACGGCAAATATCGCACCACCGGCAATCAGCGGCGTAGAATCTACGTCAACAATACGTTCAAGCTCAGAGCGACCTTCTGGCAACATGACACGCTGCTCCCAAATTGGTTCACCGTTTTCTACGCGTAATGCAGTGACTTTGCCGCTTGCAAAGCCTGTATACACAACATCATTAGCGACCACTGGAGAACTGGTACCGCGTAACGTTAACCGTGGTACTTGGCTATTGTAGGTCCACAGTTCTTCACCACTGTCACTGTCTAATGCGGTGAGCTTGCCGTCAATTGATTGGGCAAACACTCGACCATCATCAGCCGTTGGAACGGAACCAACTTCTGTGCCGACATTAGAGCGCCACACCTCGCGTCCGTCAGCAATATTAAGGGCTACAACATCGCCCTTAGTAGTGCCGAGCAGGACTAGGCCTTCGCCTATGCCTACACCACCGCTAACAAAGCTCGGGTCGTTTCTATCTAATAGCGCAGAAAGACCAAAGCCCTTACCAGCGGCCTTATCAAACTGAGTTTGCCAAATGCGCTTACCGGTAAATCTGTCTACCGCAACAACCAATCCGTAGCCATCTGCGGCAATAATACGATCAGCAACGACACCTGGGTTAATGCGCAGGTACTTTTTACCAAAACCTTGCCCGACCTTGACCTTCCAATCGCGGTCAATATCCAACTCGGGGGTAAAGCTGACCAATTTTGCGGGCTCTAGAGACTCTTCCTCGTCCTTATCATCGCCAATACCTGGGATCCATGAAAACCAACTACACCCTGCAACAAGCACGCTAAGAGCGAGTAGTGTCAGTAGACGTAGAACCCTAGCAAAGGGGTTATAGCGGGTTTGTGTATCACTCATTTTCGGCAATCTCTGCATCACTATCTTGGGCTAGGGAAATTTCCGCCGCCTCAAGCGCTTGATCTAAATCACTGGTAAAGTCGACGTACTCGCCGTTAAAGGGAGCCGTATTTTCAACTTTAATTTTCAATAATGGACGTTGATCATTTTCTTTCAAAGAATCCTCCGCACCTGAGTAGGCGTTATGTGCTTGTTCAACCTTACCCATAGCAAAATAAATATCTCCTTGGCTTTCTAACGCCCAAGATCTATAGCCGTCATTACTGATGGCAGACAATGTGGCTAGAGCCGCCTCTTTAAGATCGAGGCCAAACTGCACTTTCGCAAGCCTCAATCGGCCTAAGTCACCGAGTACTGTCGTTCCTGCCGCAGCAATTGCATCTTCGAGCAATATTACGGCGCCTTGCAGGTCACCCGTTTTACTTGCATCACTGGCTTGAGCCATAGATACCATGGCGTGATAACTGGAACCTGAGAACTCACTCTTAATCTTTTCGGCAATTGCGTTGCGTTCGTTTGCCGCTGCTTCTTTATACTCAGCATAGGCTTTAGAACCCAATTCCATGGTGGCTTGATTGGAACTGTCATAAAAACGCCAGCCTACAATTACAACTACGGCAACAGCTACACCAATGACTAGAGAGAAACCATTTTCGCCCCACCAAGACTTAAACCTACTAATTTGTTCTTCATCACTGAGAAATTCAGACACCCGCCTCTACTCCGTTTCACTCGCCATAAAAATGGACTTTATAAATACTCGAATCCAACTATTGAGCTAAAAAATGCATGACCTATATGCGCCTGCACCCCAGCCTATTAATCGCCCTTTAACTCGCTTGCGCGCTTCCTCTAGGGAAAGGCGCATTCTGGCACATCTACGTATCAATGCACCCCCTCATTCCTTCCCAAGCCCATTCCACCGCGAATCAGCTCAACTATTTGCACCTATATGTTGCGCTACCTGCCCAAGCAGCAACTTGACCTGTCCAACACTTGGGTCACGCAAATGTTTCAAGCTCAGTTCACCACTCGCCGCTTCCTCCTCACCATAGAGTAAGGCCCAGGTTGCACCACTGGCATCTGCTCGCTTTAACTGCTTCTTAAAATTACCACCCCCCATATGCAAACGCACCGAAGTCTGGGGCATTTGTTCACGCAACTGACTTGCGAGTATCATCCCTTTGCTTTGAAGCTCATCACCAAGAACACAAATGTATAGGTCCGCTGCCGGTTGAACTGTCTTTTGTGCAAGCTCACACAATAAAACGACACGATCTAAACCAATGGCGAATCCGACAGCCGGCGTGTTACGCCCACCCAACTGTTGAACTAGGCCGTCATATCTGCCGCCAGCGCAAACCGCACCTTGAGAACCCAAATCTTGCGTCACCCACTCGAATACCGTATGCGTGTAGTAATCAAGGCCCCTGACCAGATTTGGATTCACTTTGTAGCTGATGCCCATGGCATCTAATGTCGCCTGTAGCTGTTGAAAATGTGCTTTGCTTTCCTCGTCGACAAAATCTGGCAATTTAGGTGCAAGTTGCAACAGCTCTTGAGTGGCTGGGTTCTTGCTGTCTAGTATTCGCATGGGGTTAGTCAGCAAGCGCCGCTGACTGTCCTCATCTAACTCAGTTTTTAGTGGCGTTAGGTAAGCCACCAACGCTTCTTTATAGGCAATGCGCGCCTGGCTAGAACCAAGAGAATTGACTTCCAGTGCTATGTGCTCAGCGATACCAAGAGCTTTCCAACAAGCGGCCCCCATAGCTATGAGTTCTACATCAACATCTGGACCAGCAAAGCCAAAGGCTTCAGCACCGATTTGATAGAATTGACGATAGCGGCCCTTCTGTGGCTTTTCATAGCGAAACATTGGCCCTGCATAGGTCACTCTTTGGCTTTGATTGTAGAGTAAGCCGTTTTCTTCAAGCGCCCGCACACAACTGGCGGTGCCCTCCGGCCGTAAACTTAGAGAATCTCCGTCTCTATCCGCGAGGGTGTACATTTCTTTTTCGACAATGTCGGTAGCCTCGCCTACACCTCGAGCAAATAGCTCGGTAAACTCTAACAGGGGTAAGCGGATTTCCTCGTAGGCAAAGCTAGCAATTACCTTTTGAATGGTGTCTTCCGCGAGGCGCCACAGGCGTGCGTCTCGAGGCAATATGTCGCGCATGCCGCGAACCGCTTTAACCATGAGTCAATCCCTTAAAATATTGGACAGTCACTACTGACCGAGAACTAATTTCGCAACGTTGTTTCGCGTATGGGGTGCCAGTGCAACAACACTGCCGTTAAACTCTACTGCCGCACCTTGCGCAAAGCCCAATTTTATCGCAAAAGGCCCTTGACCAAAGTACTCTCGACTTTGCCCTGGTCGACCAAGATCAGCATGTAGCATTTCACCGTCTACGCTTTTAATTTCAAACCAACAGTCACCCGTAAACGACAGAACAATTCGATCGTTACCGTCTAAGGTCAATCGTGGAAGACTGAATGTCGCCTCTACTTGCTCCGCAACAAAATTAACGCGGTCCAACGGCGCGACAAAAACTAGCTCATCAGAAACCTCTACTACTTCAGCTAATGCCTCTATTTCCACTAAAGAGGTGCTCGTATCAACACCGTTTATACGCTCAAGGGGTTCTTCTGTTACTGCTAGCGCTTCGGCAGCTTGAGTAACCGGAACATTAACTGCCTCTATCTGAACATCTGGCACCAATCCTGTCGTCAGGGTTTCTATTTGGCGCTCAGGCTGGGGCTGTACTTCTGGTTCTGGTTCAGAGCGAATAAAAATTTCCGGCGCATTTGCTTCAACAGTGACTTGGACCGGCGACTCCGAGGCTTCCGTTGCCTCGCCTTCGGTCACGGCCTCGTCGGTAACGATGTCTTCAGTAACTGGCATATCGATAACCGGCTCAGCAAAAACTGCTATGGCTGCCGACTCAACTAATGGCGTTTCCAAGGCAACCTCAGGCGCCGTTTCAGCAGCATCTTGGCTTGAGACAAAGTAAATAAATATAAAAGACATCAAGATCGCAGCTAGCACCCAACGACCTAGCCCAGGAGCGGCCTCTGGATTCGTCGCGGCCACACTCCAATTACGCGCTTGCTCTTCATCTAAATCTGCACGCTGGCTCTGCATTTCATCTGGAAATTGAGCGCCCCAAGCTTGAATAAGTGGTTCTGCCGCCAACCCCAGCAACTTGGCATAGGATCTAATATATCCGTTAACGTATACACGCTCTGGCAGCGATGAATCGTCATTTCCTTCAAGCGCTTTTATTACACTCACCGATAAATTCAGGACATCTGCGGTTTCTGCTTGGGTAATCGACAGCGCCTCACGGGCTTGGACAAAGACCATTCCAGGGCCCGGTCCCATTTCTAAATCATTGTTCTCTACGATGCTCATATGATTTTTTGCTCAACTTGTCTAGTCAGACAACCTATACCACATGGTAAAATTCGGCTGAAACACCTGGGTGGATTTACTAACGCACCTCAATGAGTTGCGGTTGTGATTCTTGCAGCTTCGCTTTATAACGCCCCTGCCTGCTGGTTCTGTCATTAACTTGGCCAACCAATTGACCGCAGGCGGCATTGATATCTTCACCCCGAGTGGTGCGTAACATGGTCGTGTAGCCCGCACGCATCATATGGGTCTGAAAATCTCTAATATCTTGAGACTTAGGTCTGGCGTAGCCAGAGCCTGGAAAAGGGTTAAACGGAATGAGGTTTACCTTACAACGCACATCGCGGAGTAGCTCTGCTAATTGGTGAGCATGTTCAGCCTGATCATTTACACCGCGCATCAGCGTGTATTCAATAACCAATTTTCGAGCGGGACCGAGAACCTCAATATATTCACGGCAGGCCTGAAGAAGTTCGGCGATAGGGTATTTACGATTAATTGGCACAAGTTCATTGCGCAAGTCATCTGTTGGCGCATGCAAAGAAATCGCCAACGCAACATCAGTTACGTCTTGTAGCTTGCGTATTGCTGGAACCACGCCTGCAGTACTGATAGTTACCCGGCGTTTCGACAGACCAAATGCATGGTCGTCTTTCATGACATTAGTAGATGTTATGGCCGCGTCAAAATTCATCAAGGGTTCGCCCATGCCCATAAGAACCACATTGGTTACGCTCTTATCGCTTTCAGCGAGATAACTATTGGCGATCAACACTTGGCCGACAATATCTGCTGGCGTCAAATTGCCATTAAAACCCTGCTTCCCAGTGGAACAAAAACTACAGTCCAGAGTGCAACCAATTTGCGAGGAAACACACAAAGTATTTCGACCCTTGTCCGGAATAACTACCATCTCCACTAAGTCGCCCTGCGCGACTTTTAAAATCCACTTCACAGTGCCGTCTTTTGAGATATGGCGCTCTTCAACGCTTGGCAGTTCCAAGACACAATTCTCGGTCAACCACTGACGCATAGTCAGTGGTAAGTCCGTCATTGCGGAAAAATCTGTTAGACCCTGGTGGTAGAGCCACTTCATTAACTGTCTGCCGCGAAAAGCTTGCAGCCCTCTTTCTTGAAACATAGCCTCAAGCTGGCTTCTGTCCAATCCGTATAGATTAAGAGGGCTTTGTGTCATAGGGCTAATAGCTCTTTGTGCAAGTTTTTCTAACGTTTATTCTTACTTTGATTGGAACTAGCCCTGCGGTTGAATTTCAGATTCTTCAAAGAAGAAAGCGATTTCCCGTGCTGCGGCTTCTGGACTATCTGAACCGTGCACTGCATTGGCATCAATTGACTCAGCAAAATCTGCACGAATTGTTCCAGGGGCGGCTTCTTTAGGGTTAGTAGCACCCATTAAACGACGGTTGGTCGCAATAGCGTCTTCGCCTTCTAAAACTTGAACCATTACTGGTCCAGAACGCATGTACGCGCAAAGGTCAGCAAAGAATGGACGGCCGTCATGTTCTGCGTAGAACCCAGCGGCTTGTTCATCCGAGAGATGTAGCATCTTAGAAGCAACAATCTTTAAGCCGCCTTTTTCAAAACGAGAGTAAATCTCGCCGATTAAATTACGGGCTACTGCGTCAGGCTTGACGATTGAAAAGGTGCGTTCAACACTCATTAAATTCTCCGATAGAGGCGCCAACTATTCTTTCAGCAAGCTCAAGGAATAACGGCTATGTGCCTAATTTTTATAAAAAAGCTCGTTCTTGCCGAGCCTAGAGGGCGCACATTATACGCGTGGTTGAGGCCCGAGCAAGGCCTAGTATTCAACAAGCGTGTAAACAACCACTTTAGAGAAAGAAAGCATAAGACAGCTCATGCCACCCTAGTCGGCGTCGCGTAGCCGACCAACTACTTGAGCAACTTGTGCGCCGGCAGATTCAACTTCGCTCATCTGCGTAAAGCGCCCAAAACTGAAGCGCAGAGATGCATGAGCAAGATCATCATTTAAACCTACACCGCGCAAAACATGAGAGGGTTCAACGCTCGCAGAAGTGCACGCAGAGCCACTTGAAACGGCTAGGCCATTCAATGCAAGCATGAGGGTCTCCCCATCAACACCAGCAAATCCCACATTCACAATTTGTGGTAAGCCGTCCGTAGGGTGTGAATTAATACGGTGCTCAGGAATCTGCTTAATGTGCCTTAAGAAGCAGTCGCGCAAATCAAGGTACTTTGCTTGTTCTTGTTCCATCTCCGATTGCATCAGCGTACTGGCAGCAGCTAAACCAACTATCTGGTGAGTTGCCAAGGTGCCTGAACGCATCCCCATTTCGTGACCGCCGCCATGGATTTGCGCAGATGGACGGAGGCCCTCGCTTCTGCGCACATAAAGTGCACCCATGCCTTTAGGCCCATATACTTTATGCGCAGAAATTGAAAACAAATCAACGCCCAGTGCTTTGACATCAATAGGTATTTTACCAAAACTCTGTGCGCCATCAGTATGCGACAACACCCCTTGGGTACGACAAAGTTGCGCTATGGAAGCAATGTCGTTAATGGTGCCCAGTTCGTTATTCACCTGCATGATGGAAACTAGTAACGTGTCTTCGCGCAGCGCAGCCGCAACCGTGTCGACACTGATTTGTCCATATTCATCTGGTGCTAAATAAGTAATCTCAAACCCATCGCGCTCTAGATAAGCGCAACAATCAAGAACGGCTTTGTGCTCAATGGTATTGGTCACAATGTGTCGGCGACTAGATTGATGGGCGACGCCCTTAATCGCCAAATTATTCGACTCTGTAGCACCCGAGGTCCAAACGATTTCTCTGGGGTCTGCACCAAGCGCAGCGGCCACCTGAACCCTGGCTTCTTCTACCGCCTCTTCTGCCTGCCAACCGTATACATGTGAGCGTGAAGCGGGGTTGCCGAACACCCCGGCCATCGTCATATGATCGCTCATAATCTGGGCAACCCGAGGATCTACTGGTGTTGAAGCAGCATAATCAAGATAAATTGGATTAGTCATCTAATAAGCGTCTTTGTTCTGTATGGGAGTAAAAATATAAATAACAGCATTAGAGCAGGTTTTCGAATCACAATTAGCAAATTTTGGCCGCTTTACCTGGATGCGATAAACATACTATCCAGTCTTTCGGCGAATAACCGAAAAAACTTACCCGCAATAATGATTTGGCTAAGGCGGGCTGCAACAAAGATTGCTTGCTGCGGAGGAAACCAGAAAAATATCGTCGAAAACTTGAAAGACAGAAGCTAGCAACCGATGAGAAATCAGTTCGCTATTGGTGTAACGACAGAAGGAACAGCCCGAACGCCCATTCGACTCGGCAACTGACGCACATTGGTAACATCATTTAGCGTAGTGTCTAACCAACTATAAAGTTCTTTCCAAGCCCCAACATCTTTGCGCACTTGCCATAACGGCATTTCGTTTACCCCGACACCCAATTCGGCACTACGGGTGTAATTCTGCGAATCTCTAAATGTTGCTACCAAAGGAATATCTAAACTGCGGAGAAATCGCTCAAGACGAGCGTAGACTCGAGTGTTGGCGCGAACTCTATTAGCAATGATGCCAATACGTCGTTGGGTCATGTCCGACTTGGTAGTCAAGAGAAGGTCAGAAATGCAATTCACTGCTGCATGGATATCTATATCTGAGGGCATAACTGGTATGAGAATAGCATCGGCACCACGGCTAGTAGCCGCCAATCCATTCCTATCTAACCCTGCGGGTGTATCGACAATAAGCGGATTTGTGCCTTCAGGAGGCTGCAATTGCCATGCCCTTGTCATTGTCGATTTTTTTTCATAACCAGCTATTCCGTGAATCTCCGGCAGGTCTGCCGGGCGATTTTGCAACCAGCGCATGCTAGAACCTGTCTCTTATACACATCTGACGCTGCCGACGAATAGAGAGGTGTAGA
>CAJXUL010000097.1 GCA_913060615.1 uncultured Gammaproteobacteria bacterium
CTCGGAGATGTGTATAAGAGACAGGTTCATATACGGTGGAGTTGGAGCTTTTTTACTTTAATAGCTCATCGGCAAAGTTTTTCTTCGATTTTTTTGAATTCTTTGAAGAAAAAGCCGAAAGCGGAGTAGCGGTAAGCGTCAATTGGAACTACCGCTTAGACGACGACACCATGCTCGAGGCAGGAGAAGACTTTGCTGAGGATATGATCAAATGTAAATTTGAACTTGTCGAAATGCCGAGTGAATCCGGCGCAGACGCTGAAGACGAGTAGTCGTTAGTTTCTATAAATATAAGGATATTTTCAGATGGTAAGTGATGCAACTTTAGAGCTACATAAGTTCATGCAAGCGCGAAAGACTCTTTTTTGTTACTCAGGCCCTCTGTCCGAAGATTTGCTGACGTCTATTTCTAACCCCGTAAGGCATCAGCTTTCAGAAACAGATTCCACAGACAGTGTGGCAAAGAAGGTCTTCGGCGTGTTCATTGAACAAGCGCAGAACATTATTCGTTATGCAGATACACGGTCATCGGCTACGGGCGATGGTGTAGGTACTATTGCAATAAGTCTCACGGAAGAAGGTTTTTTGATCGAGGCCGTGAACACTATAGACTCTGAAAAGAGTACTGCGCTAGAAAAGAGCCTGGTTGATCTCAGCATGAAGGACGCTACCGAGCTTCGTAAAATGTATAAAGAGCGTTTACGCAGCGGTCCGCCAGAGGGTTCCAAAGGGGCCGGCTTGGGCTTTATCGAAATGGCTAGACGTGTGCAGCGATTCGAATTCGAAATCGCTGAAACCGATAAAGGACCTGTTTTTGTTTATCGCGGGTATGTCGTTTAGGCCTACAAATTCTTCTTGAGGCCTAAGACTTTTAGGTTGCACTAACTATTGTAGGAATCACGCTGCGGCGTAGTGACCTAAGGTTGTGCGCGGTGGCCGCTGCGCTGTAGAAAGCGCAGAGGTCGATTCCTAGGTGCCAGATGTCAGAGCTGCAAAAGGCGCTTATTAAGCAATAATTCCTGGCTTGACCATGCCGGTACTAGAGTAACGATTCTTGTTTGCCTATGCTTTCTTTTGTGCCTTTTACCTTGTCCAAAGCGCGCAGTAGCGATGCCTCGAATTCTTCTAGTTCTTCTACCGATAAAGCTGCGAGGTTTGCGTTAAGCGATGAGCTACCTACCTCTAAAGAGATGGATGCTTGAATATCTTCGAGGTTTTGCAGGGGCTGAAAGGTTCTTACAGGGCCTATGCCTTTGAGATTCACTGTGGACAATTCTTGGCAGGGGATTTGGTCGCTGACTAGCGCATAGGTGTCAAACGACATTAATATCTCGCCGTTTTCCGCGGCCGCTTCTAGTCTTGAGGCAGTATTTACGCCAGACCCAATAGCCGTATATTCCAAACGCGTTTCGCTACCAAAGTTACCTACCGTACAAAAGCCGGTGGCTATGCCAATGCGCATTTGCAACGGGCTTTGTAGCCCGTACTGATGCCAGTTGTCTTGTAAGCCATGCAAGGTGTCCTGCATCTCTTGGGCCATTTTTACACAGTTTACAGCGTCTTCCTTTATTCCGGCTGACTCAGGGTCGCCAAAAAATAGCATGATGCCGTCGCCAATATACTTGTCGATGGTTGCGCCATAGTTGAGCGCTATTTGAGTCATTGTTTCTAGATACAGATTCAACATATCTGTCACATCTTCAGACTCAAGGTTTTCTGCAATATTGGTGAAGCCGCATAAGTCTGAGAAGAATACTGTGAGCTTTTTACGTGAGCTGGTTCTAGCGACCGCCTTATTACCTGTAAAAATGGATTGGTAGAGTTGCGGTGATAGATATTTTGAAAGCTGGTTAGATAAGCCCTCAAGCTGTTTGTTTGTGTCTTGGGCTTCTTTGGATAGGGCTGTTAGGCGCTGCTCACTTTTGTCGCTGAGCTTAATGATGCGCTTAGTTGTTCGGAGCAATTTTTTATACTCGGCAGCCAATTTTTCATGGTCGTCAGATGCTGCGTTGCCTTGGCTGATTAGTTCTTCAGCTGCCTCTAATACTTTAGCTTCATGATCAAAAATATCTCCCGAAGACATGCAATTCCCTCTCTTTTTTCTTTTATAAGATAACAGAGTGTCGTGCTAAGCCAAAGAAGAAGTCGCCTAAACTAAGCTAAATAGCTATCTAAAACTTCCATCGGCAAGCCCGCTCTAGCGCACTTAGACGGTGCGTTTGAGGACGCTTATGTTGCTAATCTGCTAGGTGTTGATTACAGCTTCGCGGTGAGTTTGCTGTAGTCCAGCCAGTAGTTTGGGTAGGTCTTGTTGACCACTGCTTTATCATCAACTCGCAATGCGTGGCTGCAACTTCCAAGCATTGAAAATGCCATGGCCATTCTGTGATCGTGATAGGTGGTCAGAATGTGTGGGGCAATCTTACGTAGATCTATTTCTTCAATGGTGACGCTGTCTAATGTGGTTTTTACATCAATGCCCATGGCCCGTAGCTCAGTGGCCGGGCATTCAAGTCGGTCACACTCTTTGTGGTGGAGTGACTGCAACCCTGTAATAGTACTCGTGCCTGGCAGCAGCGGCGACATGGCTATGAGTGTAAGCGCTGCATCTGGCATCGCCTGCATATTTACTTCTCGCAAGGCGGGCAGCGTAGCGGGGCCTATAATGCGTGTATAGCCGCTTCTTTCAACAGTAGCGCCCAGTAACTCCATGACCGCGCAAAATTCATAATCACCTTGATGCGTAGTTTGGTCGATATTCGTTAAGGTCACCGTGCCGCCGTGTAGCGTAGCAAGGGCACTGAAATAGGTAGCAGCGGTTGCATCGCCTTCTATCGTGCGCTGGCCACTTTGATATTGGCTTTGCTGTACAAAAATTGTTTTCTCGTCATACCAGTAGGCGTTTACGCCGCATTTACTCATCTCATTCAAAGTAATATCAAGGTATGGCTTAGAGACTAGATCCCCTGAAATGTTGATCATTTGACCGGTGGCGGGGCAAGTCATTGGCGCGATAAGTAATAGCGCAGTGATGTATTGGCTAGACAGAGACCCATCAATTGTCAGGTTAGGGCTTACCTCAATTGGGCCCGTGATTGTTGCTGGCAGCCCACCGCTTACTGATTCGACAGTACAACCCTGTTTGTGTAGTACGTCGAAGAGTGGTTTATTTGACCGAGCGCGTAGCGAGGCGTGGCCGTCAATATGCGTAACGCCCTTGCGCAGCGCCGCCATGCCTATAAGCAGGCGCGTTGATGCACCGCTCATGCGGGCATTTAGGTGCACTGTTGAGTCGCCCAAGTCCATTGGGCCTTTGACAATGGTGTTTTCGCCATTTGTTTCTATGCTGACACCTAACTCGATTAGGCAGTCGATCATCGCTTGTGCATCATCACAGTCAGGAATCCCTGTGAGGCGCGTTGTGCCATGGGCTAGGGCTGCCATTGCCAACTGCCTTAGCGCAATTGACTTGCTGCCGGGCAGGGTGATTTCGACGTCGAATGATCTTTCTATAGCGGGGATCAAAAACGGGGTAAGAGAAGACAACACGTCACCTTTAGGCTAAAACTTTGAGTTTACGAGTTATATATTCAGATAGGAACAGCATTTGCATGCACGTGGGCAGTTTGCTCGCCAAACCAATGGATGTGTTAATACCTTGAAATTGCCAGGCAGAAAAAGAATAGCCGCCCCGAAGGGCGGCTGAGAATTCCCATTTTTATTATTTTTGTGGGAATGCAAGTGCGACTCTCATTGCACTTGTTGATCTTGCGTAGCGACCAGTAAATCGAACGCCAATGCGTAGCACGGCTGCTTGCAGCTCAGTGGTCCGCTTCTCTCCCCCTACTCATCTTAAAGCTAAGAACCCGGCAGGGCTTCCTTGCGGAATACATGCACCAAAAGTTAACAGAGGTGGCTTAAGCTTGCAATGTTTTACAGCAGGATGTTTGCAGGCGTGGAGGTGTTTTAGTCTAGGCAGGTCAACGAAGCTTAGATTAACCAGTAAAGCGCATAAAATTATGGTTAATATTAGTCACTTCACTGGAGGGATGTTGATGTCCAATTTTTACCAAGCGCTTGAAAACAGTTTTACTACTAATTTATCAGGCGATGCCTTGCGCCTAGCTGACGGCACTGTGTGGCGTTATCAGCACCTTCTAGAGCGAGTTAATGATATTGCACGAACGCTAGTGGCAGAGGGGTTACAGCCTACTGATCGCTTGGTTGTGCAGGTAGAAAAGTCTGCTGAGAATTTGGCGCTTTATTTGGCTTGCCTGAAAGTGGGTGGTGTATACGTACCTTTGAATACCGCTTATACCGAAGCCGAGGTTGATTACTTTATTAATGATGCGCAACCGGCCCTATTTATTGGTCAGAGCGTACGCACTGATGTGCAGACCTTTACTATGGATGAAGGCGGTCAGGGCACTCTGCTAGAGCGAGTAGCAGCACACTCTGGTAACCCAGTGCCCGCTACTGTGGCGCGGCAACCGGATGATATGGCCGCTATTCTTTATACCTCTGGTACTACCGGGCGCTCTAAGGGCGCTATGTTAAGCCATGCTAACCTTGCCTCTAATGCGCATAGCCTAAGCACTTGCTGGGGCTGGCAGAAGGACGATGTACTGCTTCACGCGCTGCCAATATTTCACGTCCACGGTTTATTTATTGCAAGTCATTGTGCGCTCTTGAATGCCACCCCAATGATTTTTTTACCTAAGTTTGATGCCGCTCAAGTGCTTCAACTACTGCCCCAGGCTTCAGTGCTTATGGGCGTGCCTACTTTTTATACCCGACTACTTCAGCAGGCAGGTCTAAACCACGCAAGTGTTGCGAGCATTCGGGTGTTTATTTGTGGCTCGGCGCCGCTTACCGAGCAGACTTTTAACGCCTGGGAAGCGGCAACTGGTCAACGCATTCTCGAGCGTTACGGCATGAGTGAGACCATTATTAATACCACTAACCCGTTGGTGGGAGAACGGATGGCTGGAACAGTAGGTTTTGCGCTTCCCGCTCAGGAGTTGCGTATAGCTGATGGTGATGGTGTGCCGGTACAAAATGGCGAGATAGGCACCATTGAAGTTAGGGGCCCCAATGTGTTTCAGGGCTATTGGCAAATGCCAGAAAAGACCGCTGAAGAAATTCGTGATGATGGTTTCTTTATTACCGGGGATCTCGGTACGCAAGACGCTGAAGGCAGGTTGTCTATTGTTGGGCGAGCCAAAGACTTAGTAATTTCTGGGGGCTATAACGTCTACCCAAAAGAAATAGAAGGTTTTATCGATAAAATTCCAGGGGTGGTTGAGTCTGCAGTGATTGGTGTGCCTCATGCTGACTTTGGTGAGGCCGTTGTTGCTGTAATAGTACCTAGCGCTGAGCATGTCGATATTGCAACCATACATAGTCATTTGGCGGACTCGTTGGCTCGGTTTAAGCAGCCTAAAACGGTGGTGAATGTTGACGCCTTGCCTCGGAATACTATGGGTAAAGTGCAGAAAAATATCTTGCGCGATCAGTACGCTGGTCTGTTTTCAGGAAATTAGTGTTGCCCCAAAGCCTACCAATGCGCACCTAAATTCTTGCGCTGACTTAGGCTGACTTAGGTTGACTTAGACTGATTATGTCGTTACAGAACTCACGTGATCTAAACAACGCTCAGGTTTTAAACCTTGCAAGGGTGCTTAGTTAGGGTGCGCAATTTCCTCTGCGCCGGACTCTTGGCATTGCTGTGGCTTTGTTTTCGGAAGAGGCACTCTCGGCACCCCCGTGTCTTTTTTCGACAGACGGCACCCCCGTGCCTTTTTTCGACAGGCGGCACTCCCGTGCCTATGAAAAAAATGTGCTTAACCAAGCTCCTACGCTAATATATTCGGTGCTAGGGGGAATGCAAAATGGTCTTGAGTCTTTTTAAATCCTCAGCCTTGCTTTTGCTGGGTCTGATTTGGATGGGGTTGCTGCATGCTGAGCCAGTACTGGTATTGGGTAGCTTTACTGAAAAAAGCAATGCGGCTAACTATTTGCTGCGGGCTGAAGCCGATTTAGGTAAGCAAGCTCATTTAGTAAGGACGCTTATCAATGGGGCGCCTTATTTTCGGGTGGTAGTTGCCTGTGACGGATTGTCCATTGAAGAGATGAAAAGACGCGCTGTAGCGTCTGGATTTGCTCAGCCTTGGTCCTGGAACACTCGGCTGAGTCCAACCCGCGCGGCGGCTGCAGAGCCAGTAGCGCCTAGGTCGAGACAGATAACCCCGTCGAAAGTGAACAAGCCAGCGCCTAAAACTAATGCCTTGGCGAACTCTATCGTTACCTCCGAAGTGGTGTCCTTGGACTCCGATGGCGTCAATGTAGATATTCTTATTCCACAAATTGAAAATTTGCCCGAGCCAATGATTATGGACGGGCGCCTTGATGAGTCTATTTGGTCTGAAGTCCCCGGTTACGACAATATGTTGGTCATTGACCCCGATACCCTAGCCGATACGCGCTACAAAACTGATGTGCGCATGTTTTATACCGATAAGGGTCTGCATATTGCTGCATTTATGGAACAGCCTCCGGAGACATTAGTCGCGCGGTTATCTAGCCGTGATGAATTTATCAATCGCGATGCCATTGGTATAACCATAGACACCTCCGGTGAAGGGCTTTATGGCTACTGGTTTTCGGTCAATCTTGGTGGCTCTGTTTTAGATGGCAAAGTGGCTCCTGAGCGCCAGTTTTCCCGAGAATGGGACGGCCCGTGGACCAGTGCCACCGCAGTATTGGATAATGGTTGGAGCGCCGAGATGTTTTTGCCTTGGTCTATGATGACCATTGCAGACACACAGTCTGGGGATCGCAAATTGGGGTTCTGGATTAATCGTAAGGTGGCCTACATTGATGAGCGCTGGAGTTGGCCCGCGCTACCGTTTGCATCAAAACGCTTTATGTCAGCCCTGGCAACAATGCGCACGCCAAATGTTGAGTCTAAGCAACAGATAGCCGCGTTTCCCTTTGTTTCACATACCGTTGATGATGTCTCAGACGAAGATGAAAGCCGGGTTGGTATAGATTTGTCTTGGCGTCCATCGTCAGATTTGCAAGTCACTGCGGCGATAAACCCTGATTTTGGTGCTGTGGAGTCAGATGATGTGGTGGTCAACCTCACCGCGTTTGAAACCTTTTTTCCTGAGAATCGACTGTTCTTTTTAGAGGGGCAGGAAGTCTTCACAACAACACCGCGTAGTTTGGTCAGGACCTCTAGTCCTAGCGGAGGAGGTTCGAGAGGCACTGCATCAACCTTCAATAGCGAGCCAACGACTTTGCTCAATACTCGTCGCATTGGCGGCGCTGCGCGCATAGACGTGCCTGATAATATAGATATTGCGGGCGTAGAACGGGGTAGCCCGACAAATTTGTTGGGCGCTGTGAAAGTCACGGGTCAGTCAGGTGGTTTGCGCTACGGCGTGCTCGGAGCGTTTGAGGACGAGGTTTCTTTGCGTGGCGCAGTTAATTCTGGGGTCAATCAAGGCGAAGAAATCAACTTAACCTCGGATGGTCGAGATTTTGGCGTGGTGCGCCTGTTGTATGAGGATGTTGGGGAAGGGCGTCGCGCCATAGGTTATCTGGGCACTTTGGTAAGTTACCCAGACGATGAGGCTGTGGTGCATGGAATCGATTCACATTGGTTGTCGAAAAATGGCGCATGGCAAATTGATGGTCAGTTGATTAACAGCGAAGTCGCCAGTGAGGCGGGCTACGGTGGTTTGCTTGATATTTCCTATAAGCCCAAGCAAGGGGTGCGACACGGGCTGTCGTTGGATTATTTGGATGACAACTTAGATGTTAGTGATCTGGGCTTTATTCGGCGCAACGATGTGACCTCAATGGTTTATTCCTACTCGTGGTCTACAGGGCGCGATCTAAAATACCTGCGGAATAAGCGCCGTTCGGTGTTGGTCAGCAACTCTTGGAATACAGACGGCTTACTTGTGCGGTCAGGACTATTTTTCCGTAATGCTTGGACATTTAAAAACCTGAGTGAAGTTCGTACTGAGTTTAACTATTTTCCTGCGCGCTGGGATGATCGTAACAGCTTTGGTAATGGTAGGTATAAGGTTGAGGATAGATTTGTTGGCGAGGTCGGCCTCGGTACGAATACTTCGAAAAAGCTATCTTTCAGTGCTTTGTTTGGTGTGCGTCAAGAAGAACTGAGTAGTTGGACTAGAAGGTCCTCTATTGGACTGACTTATCAGCCGTCTGACCGTTTTTCATTTGACCTAGATTTAAATTATTTGCAGCGTAAAGACTGGCTTTTGCATGACCGAGATCGGTTGTTTGCAACTTACAATGCGGATGACTTTCAACCGCGCATCGCAATGGATGTGTTCTTATCCTCGAAGCAGCAGATTCGTTTTACATTGCAATGGGCGGGTATCACCGCACAGGAACGCGATTTTTATGAAATACCCATTAGTGAGGATGAACTAATTGCGGTTAGTGACCCAATTCGCAGTGGGCTAGTTACAGCAACTAATGGTGACTTTGCGATATCGCGTTTGACCGCTCAGTTGCGTTATCGGTGGGAGATTGGTCCCTTATCAGATTTGTTTTTGGTGTATACCCGTGGCAGCAACCTGCCCGATCGTGTAGACGACGGTTTTTCAGATTTGTTTGATGACGCGTTGAATACACCGATAATAGACGTTTATGTTGTGAAACTGCGCTACCGGTTCGGTAACTAGCTGGGTGAGTCCTGGTAAGCAATCTTACGCTTGGCGTCGGTTGCTTCGGAAGAGGGTAGTAAGTGGGGTAGGTTCAATAAAGTGGGTATGCGCCACTCAAGCAGCTTTGCGCATGACCGTTTTGGCCATGCGCTTATTTAGGTTTTGCATTCGTTAAAGGCCAAAGGCCAAAGGCTAAAAGCTATTCGCTATATCCAACGAGTCGCGTAATTCTCTTTTCAAGAATTTGCCAGATGCATTGCGTGGCAGTGCTTGTGTCATGAACCAGAAGTAGCGGGGTATTTTGAACTTAGCCAGTTTGCCTGCACAATGGCTGCGCAGCTCATCTGCTGTAGTTGTGGCGCCAGGCTTAAGCAGCAGGGCTACGCCCACTTCTTCACCTAGACGGTCATCAAGCACACCAAAAACCGTACATTCTGCAACATCTTCATGATCAAATATTGCGCTTTCAACTTCAGCACAATAAATGTTTTCGCCGCCGCGCAAGACCATGTCTTTTATGCGGTCGACGATGAAAATGAAGTCGTCTTCATCTTTCTTGGCCATGTCACCTGTGCGCAACCAGCCGTCGACAATTGACTCAGCTGTGGCATCTTCGCGGTTTAGATAGCCTCGGATTACGTGGCCGCCGCGCACCCATAATTCGCCGGCCTCTCCTAGTGGCACCTCTATGCCGCTATCAGGGTTAACCACTTTGCTCTCGAAAGCGGGCATTGCGGGTCCGCAACTTGCTGGCTTGTCGACAAAATGATCGGCGCTAATAGAGGTGATAATGCCGCAGGTTTCCGTCATGCCGTAACCTGTATTAGGCCGTGCGGTTGCAACTTCGTCTTCAATTTTGCCAACTAAATCTGGTTGTAGCTGTGCGCCACCACCACCAAGGGTGAGCAGGGTTGACGTGTCTGTTGTGGCAAAGTTTGGATGTGAAATAATTTCGCGTGCCATAACGGGGACTCCGCTGACTGCCGTGATTTTTTCTTTTTCAATGAGCTCTAACGCAACACCGGCATCCCATTTGTACATATGGGTCAATTTGCCGCCGGCTAATGTGGTGCCGTGAGCAACACAGTTGTTGGCGGTCACATGGAACAGTGGCGTGGTAACTAGCGCAGAAGGCACCGCAGGTTCAGCGTCGGCCTCTAATAAGCCATTTTTAACCGCTAACGAGCGCTGCATAGCGCCTGCGAACATGAGGCTCCATATATTACTTACGCAGCCTCTATGGGTCAGTTGGGCGCCCTTGGGTTTGCCTGTTGTACCTGAGGTATAAAAAATGCACGCGTCTTCGTCGGTATCAATGGCAAGCATGGGTAACTGTGCTGGGCTGGCAATAGCTTCGGCCCAAGGCGTGACGCCTGCTTCCTCGGTAGGGAAACGCACGCCTAAAAGTTTAATGTCACTTACTTCTTTGCGCAGCTCGCCAAGTTGCTTAAGACGTTCTGGGTCAACAATCATGACCTTAGGCGTTGAATCTTCCAGTGCGTAGAGCATTTCGCTGCCCACCCACCAAGCATTCATACCTACTACTGCCGCGCCTACAGAAAGCGTTGCCCAATAGCAGAGCATCCACTCTGGATAATTACGCATGGCAATGGCTACGCGGTCGCCAGGCTCAACGCCCTGCGCTATGAGCCAATGAGCCAGTGAAGCAACTTGTTCGTGCGCTTGTGCGTAGGTAATGCGTTCGTCTTCATAAACTAGGTAATCACGTTCCGCAAAAGCTTGTGTTGATAACCATAAGTCGCGAAGGTTTTCTGCGGCGTTGGCATAAGTTCTAATAGGTACGCCGCGTACTTCTTTAACTGCGATTTCGAAATCAGCGCCCGGTGCGATAAGCTCTGCCCAGGTCTCTTTATACTCTTGATACATCATTTTCTCCCTTCAAAAGTGCTAAGAACTGTACAGGTACTGTCTCTTATACACATCTCCGAGCCCACGAGACGGACTCCTATCTCG
>CAJXUL010000098.1 GCA_913060615.1 uncultured Gammaproteobacteria bacterium
CAGATGTGTATAAGAGACAGGCTTGAAACTCTGGCAGGCGAGGTTGGCGCACAATTCATAACCTCAACAAACCAAGAAAAGCCTTTAGACATTGTTAATCGCGCCATTGTTGAAGCAAAAGCTCAGCTGGCTGATGTGTTGTTGGTGGATACCGCCGGACGTTTGGCAGTAGATGACGCCATGATGAATGAAATTCGCGCATTGCATGCGGCCATCAAGCCGATAGAAACATTGTTTGTAGTCGACGCCATGACTGGTCAGGACGCGGCTAATACCGCTAAAGCGTTTAACGATGCACTGCCGTTAACCGGTGTTGTATTGGCCAAGACCGATGGTGATGCCAGAGGCGGGGCGGCGCTAAGCGTACGCGCCATTACCGGCAAGCCTATTAAGTTTATGGGCGTGGGTGAGAAAACTGATGCCTTAGAGGCGTTTTACCCTGACCGCTTAGCTTCTCGCATATTAGGTATGGGCGATGTCCTTACCCTTATTGAGGAAGCTGAGCGCAAGGTCGATAAAGACAAAGCCCAGCGCTTCGCCAAGAAAATGCAGCAAGGGCAAAAGTTCGACCTAGAAGACTTCCGCGATCAATTAGATCAAATGGCGAATATGGGCGGCATCAGCAGCATGCTGGATAAAATGCCCGGTATGTCGCAGCTGCCAGCCGCTGCGCAGTCGCAGATTAACGATAACCAGTTTAAGCGTATGGGCGTCATCATTGATTCCATGACGGCTAAAGAGAAACGCTTTCCAGATGTCATCAACGGGTCGCGTAAGCAACGGATTGCTGCGGGTAGCGGCACTCAGATCGCTGATATAAATAGATTGCTCAAACAGCACAAGCAAATGCAGAAGATGATGAAAAAAGTCTCGCGCAAGGGCGGCATGCAAAAAATGATGCGAGGCATGCAAGGTATGCAGGTGCCCGGTGGTATGCCGCCAGGTATGCGTCGTCGCTAAATTTTATGACAATATGACGGGTGCATTTGCGCTCATAAAAATTAACAACAAAGAAACAAGACCCTTGCAAGGGGCGGCGGATGCTATAGACTATCGCGCCTTTCGCAAGCGACCTTTTTCACAAAAGAGAAAACTATGGTAACGATAAGATTAGCCCGTCACGGCGCTAAGAAAAGCCCTTTCTACCACGTAACGGTAGCAGATAGATCTTCATCCAGAGACGGACGTTTCGTCGAACGCGTTGGTTTTTATAACCCTCTAGCGAAAGGCCAAGCAGAAGTTTTGCGTATGGATTTAGACCGAATAGATTATTGGATTGGCGTAGGCGCTAAGCCTAGTGACCGCGTTGCCCAGTTGATTGGTCAAGCACGCAAGCAAAGCCCAGCAGAAGCTGTAGCGGCTGCAGAGTAGTAGTTGGGGGCATTCATGCCTCTACTGAGTCATAACCTTCCGTCGATACTTAATACATCGATACTCAACATATTGGTACTCAACATATGAGTCTAGATATAATCGTGGTTGGAAGGTTAGGTCGCTCGTTCGGTGTGAAGGGCTGGCAAGTACTTCAGTCTTTTACCGACCCCCCAGAAAATATTCTTCACTATGGCCCTTGGTATTTGCAAAGATCACCCGATGGCCCATGGCAAGAGCTTGATAAGCCAGCATGCCAGCCGCACAAGAATGGACACATTGTCCGCCTTGACCATATTCAAAACCCAGAAGAAGCGCACACCTATAGCGGTAGCATTATAGGCGTGACTCGTGATGCGCTCAGCGCAGTGGACATCACCGATGGGGCAGTTGATGCCGAATTTTTTTGGCACGACTTGGTCGGATGCGAGGTCTACAACGTAGATGACGAGTGTTTAGGTCGAGTAGATCACCTAATTGAAACTGGCGCACACGATGTGCTCATTGTTAAGAGCGATGAGGGCAAACACCTTATCCCATTCCATGAGCCCTACTTACAGAAAGTCGATCTAACTGCCAAACGCATCAGCGTTGATTGGCATTTGGACTGGTCTTAAAGGCGAATCCCATGTGGCTTGGCGTCATTACACTTTTTCCCGAAATGTTCGACGCTGTATCCAGTAATGGCGTTTTTGGTCGAGCCGTAGATAACGGCATAATTTCCCTAAAATGCTATAACCCCCGAGAATTTTCCACTGACAAGCATCGCACTGTAGATGATCGTCCTTATGGCGGTGGTCCAGGCATGGTGATGATGGTGGAGCCTTTGCTCAAGGCGCTAGAGGCTGCAAAAAAAGACGCACCTGAAAACTCGTTGGTGGTGCTTATGAGTCCTCAAGGCGAGGTCTTTAGTCAGGCTAAAGGTATAGATTGTGGGCAGTTAGAGGGGCTGATTTTAATCTGCGGCCGCTATGAAGGGGTAGATGAACGGTTTATTCAACGGCATGTTGATGAAGAGTGGTCCATAGGTGATTACGTGCTCAGTGGGGGTGAATTAGCCGCAATGGTGGTCACAGATGCTATTGCAAGGCACTTACCGGGCACTTTAGGCAATCAAATGTCAGTTATTGATGAATCACACCTTGATGGAACGCTCGATTACCCTCACTATACGCGCCCCGAGAAGTTGGGTTTGGATGTGGTTCCCGCAGAACTCCTAAGTGGGGATCACAAACGAATGTCTCGGTATAGACGCCGTGAGGCGCTTAAACGAACTTTGGATAGAAGGCCAGACTTGCTTATCGGGCGAGTGTTCAGCCAAGAAGATCGAAAGTTACTAGAAGAATGTTTTGCTGGCTGCAATGCGGCCAAAGCAGTGGAGTAGATAAAGTGCGCAGAAATAAGATAATCGAAGAAATCGAAAACAGTCAGATGAACGAGATTCCTGAGTTTAGCCCAGGTGACACGGTTAGTGTTCAGGTGTTGGTTAAAGAGGGTACTCGTGAGCGCCTACAGGCCTATGAAGGCGTTGTAATTGGCATCAAAAAGCGCGGACTCAACTCTGCATTTATAGTACGTAAGATCTCTCACGGTGTAGGTGTGGAAAGAACTTTCCAAACACACAGCCCTTTGATCAAAGGCATTGAAGTAAAGCGCCGTGGTGATGTTCGCCAAGCGAAACTTTACTACTTGCGTGAGCTATCTGGTCGTTCAGCACGTATTAAAGAAAAAGTTAAGACCAAGTAAAGGTCTTAGTTGCAAGGCCCCAGTGGTTGCGAGCTTTATAGCTGGTAGCCTATCGGGGTTTGCTTGTCTGGCCTCAGTGTCCGACACTCCCGCAATACTCCGCGCCTTCTGCGTAGGAGCTGGTAGCTATCTCTAAGTATTACCCCCTGCATCGCGCTCCTTTTTTGTGCAATTTTTGCCAACGTTTCTAATGATGTACCGTTAACATTATTTTCGCTACCCTTTGGCTCGTTCAACAGAGCTTTGATCTAGCTTCGCCTAAGCTAGAGCCCATGCCAATTAAAAGGATTTCTTTTGTCCAAACAGGGGCCTGTAAAAAACCAAACAGACATAGGCGGGTACTTGGATACGCTGTGGCTAGAGCGTGGCTTAAGTGAAAATACGCTTATGGCCTACCGTCGTGATTTGCTGATGACTGCCGATTGGCTAGACAAGCAAAGTGAGGGTCAAATGGTCCTGATGCAGGCTGACAATGAGGCGCTTATTGAGTTTATGGTGCAACGCAAAAATGCCGGTGTCAGCGATAGAAGCGCCGCGCGTTGGCTCAGCACTCTGCGCGGCTTCTATCGTTACATGATTTTTAATCAACGCCTTGTCGATGATCCAACGCAAAAGTTAGAGCACCCTAAACTAGGCCGGTCTTTACCCAGTTCTTTGTCGTCACAGCAGGTAGAGGCGTTACTTGCTGCGCCCGATGTTTCCACAGCTATTGGTTTGCGCGATAGGACAATGCTCGAGGTGTTGTATGCCAGTGGACTGCGCATTACAGAATTAGTGACGCTAGAGCTAGCTAACGTGAATCAGCGGCAGGGTGTGGTCAGAGTCGTGGGTAAGGGCAATAAGGAGCGTTTGGTGCCGACTGGTGAGACCGCTCTAGATTGGCTCAGTCGGTATTTGCGCGATGCTCGTTTAAGTCTCTTGCCTGCAGGAGGTAGTGTCCTATTTCCAAGTCGGCTGGGTAGGGTGATGACGCGGCAGACTTTTTGGCACGCCATTAAAAAGTATGCGATGCAGGCGGGTATAAAGAAAAACATCTCACCTCACACATTACGCCATGCATTTGCCACACATCTTGTGGATAATGGCGCAGACTTGCGGGCAGTGCAGATGATGTTGGGCCATAGTGACCTTTCTACCACGCAAATTTACACCCACGTTGCCCAGCAACGACTTAAAGAGCTGGTACAAGAGCATCATCCGCGAGGGTGATTTTGACGAAAAATCTGACGTGTGCGATGTCAATACAGGTCAGATTACAGTGAGTTTAAGAGAACTTGGTTTATAAAAGGAGTGCAGCAGTCATGGGTTTAAAAGCATTTTTTGGATCTTTTGCGAGTAAAAGACAACGTCAGTCATCGTTGTCGATGTGCATCGGTCTGACTCTGATCATGCAGGCAAGCTATAGCACAGGTGCAGAATCTAACCCTGTTCTTGATCTGCCCAAAGGCAGCGAAGTTGCGGTCGCTCGCTTATTAGAACTGCGCCCTGAGATCCCAATTATTAGCGTTTACCCAGTTAGCGTGGACGGTATGTTTGGTATTGACCTGCCTGGTGGAACAACGCTATTTGTGACCGAAGATGGCAAGCATCTTTTTGCGGGCGAATTGTTTGCAATGGGCGAACAATTAGTCAGTTTGTCTGAGCAGCGTCGAAGCAGCGAACGCGTAAATTTAATGGCCCAAGTTGCAAGTAAAGACATGGTCATTTTTCCGGCCAAGGGTAAGACCTTAGATTACGTGCATATTTTTACTGACGTAGACTGTGGTTATTGCAGAAAGTTGCACGGTGAGATCGCAGATTACTCTGAGTTAGGTATAGAGGTGCGTTACTTGGCATACCCACGAATGGGTATAGATAGTGAGACACGTGAAAAGATGTCGGCTGTATGGTGTTCTGCTGACCGTAAGAGGGCGTTAACTAAGGCGAAGTTAGGCCTAGAAGTAGCCGCCGACAAATGTGCTGATCCAGTTGTAGAGCAATTTCAGCTGGGGCGTTTAGTTGGTGTAAGCGGTACGCCAGCTATTGTCACATCAGACGGGCGTTTGTTGCCCGGCTATCTACCAGCTGCTGACTTGCTGGCACGTTTAGAACAATAAACTTTGGGCGTGTGCTGGCGCCGAACGTGCGTTGGTAGGCTCGATCAAAAACTCCGGAAAAAATAAGTGAACAAACTTCGAATAGGTATCGCAGGTCTAGGCACTGTGGCGCAGGGCGTACTTCAGCTTGTAAAAACCAATGGCAGCCTCATGTCGCGTCGCACCGGGGTTGAACTCATTGTGCAGCGTATTGCCAGCCGTAGCGCCAAGCCTGGTGTAGATTTGCTTGGCGCAGTGTTTAGTACAGATGTACACGACCTGGTAGCTGACCCAGACGTAGATGTGATTTTAGAATTGATAGGCGGCGAAGGTTTAGCTAAAGACCTCATAGAGAGCGCACTTGCAGCAAACAAGCCGGTTGTTACGGCTAATAAAGCGGTGATAGCCGGTTATGGGGATCAACTGTTGGCTCAGGGCAATGCGCCATTACGCTTTGAGGCTGCAGTAGCCGGCGCTATTCCAATTATTCAGTCGTTGAACCAAGGCCTTGCGGCTAATCGTATAGACGCTATATACGGCATTATTAACGGCACCTGTAACTACATGCTTACAGTGATGGAAGAAGAGGGGCTAGCATTCGATCAGGTGTTGTCTCAAGCACAGGAATTAGGTTATGCCGAGGCAGACCCAGCATTTGATATTGATGGTATAGATGCAGCGCACAAGTTGACCATTCTGGCTGCATTGGGTTTTGGCACGTCTTATGATTTTTCTGCCCTTTACGTTGAAGGTATTACGCAAATTACTGCCGAAGATATTCAATACGCCAAAGAGCTGGGCTTTAAGATTAAGCACTTAGGTATTGCTATGCATACCGATGCGGGCTTAGAAACTCGAGTACATCCAGCATTAGTGCCCAGCACGGCGCTGCTAGCCAGTGTTAACGGTGTTATGAACGCAGTTCAGGTGGTCAGTGATGCCGCGGGGGAGACACTATTTAGTGGCCCTGGCGCCGGTGGCGCGGCAACTGCATCTGCGGTTTTGGCAGATGTACTCTCTCTGGGAACATCAGGTTTAATAGGTTCAGCACGCGCATTAGAATCTAAAGGCCGCTCGCTAAATCAAGCCCAAGCAGCGGGCACTGCACCTGCAATGCACCGTTTAGCAATGGATGATATCCGCAGTGCCTGTTACCTACGTATTCCTACTGTTGATCGTCCTGGCGTTTTTGCTCAGGTTGCCAGTGCTTTATCCGCCCATAGCATTAGTATTGAAGCGGTGATTCAAAAAGAACAACCTTTAGAGGATGCCTCGGTGTCCATCGTGATACTGACAGATGTTGTGGTTGAGTCAGTAGTTAACGCGGCCCTCACAGAACTTGCGGCACTAGACACTGTAGTGGGCAAGATTACCCGTATACGAGTCGCGCCCACCCATTAAGAGTTAAGGCCACTATGCAGATTTTGGTCAGGAAAGTACCCCCTGCGGGCGTTGGTGTAGAGCATCCATTATTGGATAGAATTTACGCATCCCGTGGTATCAGTGAAGTTGCGGAAATGGACCGCAAACTTAGTACATTGCTTTCACCCGCTGAGCTTCCCGATATTGGCAAGGCAGCTATACGGCTCGCAGACGCGGTGCAAAAGCAAGAAAAAATAATGATCGTTGGTGATTTTGACGCCGACGGCGCCACATCAGTCGCGCTCTGCATGTTAGCGTTGAAATCCTTTGGTGCCAAACACGTGGACTTTTTGGTACCCAACCGTTTTGATTTTGGCTACGGCTTGTCTCCTGAAATAGTTCAATTAGCGCAAACCAAGAATCCTGATTTGATTATGACAGTGGATAATGGCGTGGCCAGCATTGCTGGCGTGGCCGAGGCTAATGCTGCCAACATTGATGTCATTATCACGGACCATCACTTACCCGGCGAGGTGCTACCCGACGCCGTCGCATTGGTTAACCCTAACCTCAATGATTCTGTTTTTCCGAGTAAATCTATGGCAGGCGTTGGTGTGGCCTACTATGTGCTGAGCTGGCTAAGGCAAGAACTGCGCGCCCGAGATTGGTTTCAGCAGACCCAGCGTAAGGAGCCAAATTTGGCGCAGTACTTAGATCTGGTAGCGCTGGGCACAGTGGCTGATGTGGTGCCTCTAGATCGCAACAATAGGGTCCTTGTTCACAACGGCTTGCTGCGTATGCAGCGCGGTATGACACGCCCAGGAATCAAAGCGCTGGCTCAGGTAGGTAAGCGCGATTTGACAACAATCTCCGCGCAAGACCTTGGTTTCGCTATTGGCCCGCGACTTAACGCAGCAGGGCGCTTGGAAGATATGAGTGTGGGTATCCGGTGTCTAATGACACAGGACGATGCGGAAGCTAAACGCCTAGCGGGAAGTTTGGATGAATTGAATCAAACTCGGCGTTACCTCCAGCAAGATATGGTGGCAGATGCGGAACTTATTGTGTCGCAGTTTAAGGTTGGTGAGCAGACAACAGGATTATCCGTTTACCATGAAAACTTCCATCAGGGCGTTGTTGGCATTGTCGCCGGGCGGCTGCGGGAGAAATTTCATCGTCCCGCCATAGTTTTTGCAGATGCCGGTGGTACAGCGCCAGATGAACTAAAGGGTTCAGCGAGAAGTATTGATGGCGTGAACATACGCGATGTTTTAGACAGTATTGCCACACGCTATCCCGGCTTACTAATCAAGTTTGGTGGCCATGCCATGGCGGCAGGTTTAAGTATTAAAAAAGTCCATCTGCCACGCTTCCATAAGGTTTTTGATAAAGCGGTAGCCGAAGTGGTCACCGAGGACATGCTGAGTGCAAGTTTGCTCACTGACGGTTCGCTTGCGGGAGAGGACCTTAACCTGCAAACCGTTGAACTGCTGGCCAGTGCTGGTCCTTGGGGTAGTGGTTTTGCGGAACCGCTTTTTTCGGGTGAATTCGCTTTGATTAGTCAGCGGGTAGTGGGCGACACCCACTTGAAGTTGGTGGTCAAACACGGTGACCGAGTTATTGATTGCATCGCATTTTCCCAGCCCATGCTCAGTGGCAGTCCAGCCAATGTGCTTATGGTTTATAAGTTAGCCGTCAATGACTACGCAGGTTCCCGAACATTGCAGCTGATGGTGGAGTACATAGAGGCTTTGCCTTAGAATTGATTCGCCCAAATTTGCTTTAAATGATCAATATTTGAAGCCTTTTTTCTTTGCTCCAGAAATTGCCGGTAAGTCACAGTAAATATGCCTGAAATCACATCCGTACGAGAACACATTAAAGATTTGCAAGAGCGCGACTCCGCACTTCGGGGGTACCTTTGACTTTGCTGAGAAGCAGGAGCGTTTGCAGGAAGTTGAGCTAGAGCTAGCCGATGGTGATGTTTGGAGTAACCCCGAGCGCGCTCAGCAGTTAGGTCGAGAACGGGCTGATCTTGAGCAAATCGTGAGCTTACTCAGTTCTTTAGGTACATCCTTGTCTGAACTGCGTGAATTGGCTGAGATGGCCAGTGACGAAAACGATGAAGAGGCACTTAACGATGTCTCTAGTGAACTCACAGGTTTAGAGGGCAGCCTAGCTACGCTAGAATTTCACCGGATGTTCCAAGGTGAAATGGATAGCGCTAACACTTACCTAGAAATCCAAGCTGGCTCTGGTGGTACCGAAGCCCAAGACTGGGCAGATATGTTGTTGCGCATGTACCTACGCTGGGCAGAAAAGCGCGGCTTCGCGGTCTCGGTAACAGAGTTATCACCAGGCGACATTGCAGGTATTAAGAGCGCCACGATTTTTGTCAGTGGGGCGTATGCCTATGGCTGGTTGCGTACAGAAACAGGCGTCCACCGCTTAGTTCGAAAGTCACCCTTTGACTCAGGTAGCCGCCGGCACACCTCCTTTGCATCGGTTTTTGTCTCGGCAGAAATCGACGATGATATTGAAATCGACATTAACCCTGCAGATGTGCGAGTAGACACCTATAGGGCCAGTGGCGCGGGTGGACAGCATGTAAACCGCACTGACTCCGCGGTACGTTTGACCCACTTGCCCACGAATACGGTCGTACAGTGTCAGAGCGAGCGCTCCCAGCACCAAAATAAAGACAATGCTTATAAACAGCTGCGGGCAAAGCTCTATGAGTTAGAGTTGCAAACACGTCGCTCGGAACAACAATTGATTGAAGATTCTAAAGCCGATATTGGTTGGGGCAGTCAGATAAGATCTTATGTACTAGATCAATCTCGAGTAAAAGACTTGCGTACGCAGATTGAGCGAACAGATCCCAATGCCGTATTAGATGGTGACTTGGATGGATTCATTGAAGCTAGCCTTAAGGCAGGTCTTTAGACCAGCTATGCGTGTTGCGAAGGCATTTGTTACGCCCCCAAAGGCAGTCGACCGTGCAGTTGAATAGGGACGTGTCCCGATAGCTGCTCGATAATAGACACGAGCGCGCAAGGGCAGAAGTACAGTATTACAAAACCAGTAGCCAATTATGGCTATAAACGTGAGTAGAAAAAGATGAGCGAAGAACGAGATATTATTGCCAATCGTAAAGCCAAAATGGAAGGCTGGCGCGCGGATACCGGTATTTATCCCAATGACTTTCGTCGCCAAGATTTAGCCGCAGAACTACATCAGCGCGCCAAAGATTTTGATAAGCCGCAGTTGGTGGAAGAGGCTATAGAAACTGCCATCGCTGGTCGGATTATGCTGCGTCGCGTAATGGGCAAGGCCAGTTTTTTAACTATCCAAGACAGTTCGGGTCAAATGCAATGCTACTTGACCAAAAATGATCTTGCTGAGGAAGTTTACGAGGCATTTAACAAGTACTGGGAAATGGGCGACATTGTCGGTATTCGCGGCATTCTTATGCGCACCAATAAAGGCGAACTCACAGTACACGCAAAAGAAATTGTATTGTTGAATAAGACCCAGTTACCGTTGCCAGAAAAGTTCCATGGGGTCACCGACCAAGAAATTCGTTACCGCCAACGTTATCTAGATCTCATTGTTAATGAAGACAGTCGCAGCGTATTCCGTACGCGCTCTTTGGTCATGCAAAAAATACGTGAGTACTTCACTAAACTAGATTACTTGGAAGTAGAAACACCAATGATGCACAGTATCCCGGGCGGTGCTACAGCACGGCCGTTTACTACTCATCACAATGCTTTAGATATGCCACTGTTTTTGCGCGTTGCTCCAGAGCTTTATCTAAAGAGGCTTGTGGTGGGCGGCTTTGAACGCGTTTTTGAAATCAATAGAAATTTCCGTAACGAAGGGCTGTCTACCAGACACAACCCTGAATTTACTATGCTTGAGTTTTATCAAGCCTATGCCGACTACGAAGATTTAATGACCCTCACAGATGACCTGTTAGCGAGCCTTGCGCGCGATGCGTTGGGTTCTACCTGTCTCTTATACACATCTCCGAGCCCACGAGACGGACTCCTATCTCG
>CAJXUL010000099.1 GCA_913060615.1 uncultured Gammaproteobacteria bacterium
GGGCTTTTGCATAGTTTTTCGCATAGGCTTTTGCATGAGACGGGTCTTTAGTCGATTCTTAGACTTGAGTTTAGACTTAGAGGCAAAGGCAGAATTGAACTTGCGTGATTTTGGGAATCCAACCGTTGACTCAAAACTATCTGAGCCTTCAGCGAGGTCGCTTTCGCTGCTTGCTTCATAACCGTCATATTGCTCCTCTTCCCAAGAAGCCCCATCTTCGTATTCGTCTAAAACGTCATCGCCTAAAACGTCTTCGTCCGCGCTGACATCATGTTCATCGATACCTTTTTGTCGCAAAAATTCCTCTTCAAAGGCCTCCGACTGCATAAAGTCTTTCTCTAGCAACAGCGGGGAAGCTTTTTTACGCCCCACCTTTATTGCTCGCTCTAACCAAGCTGGGTCGTTTTTATCAATGATCTCTTCAATAATGTCTTTAGCGATACCCTTCATTGAAAGCTCTTGAGAGATATAGATAGGGCCATAGCCACGCCCGGTACGGCTATTAAAGAGAGATTCTGCGAACCGGCTATCGCTGAGGAGGTTTTGCTCTAGGAGTTGGGAAATAACCTGTTCGACTAATTGCTGGGGGTGTTTTTGACTGAGTTTTTTGCTGATCTCAATAACACCGTATTCTCTGCGGGCCAGCAGCCGAATACCTGCGTTATAAACCCGCCCTTTATCTTGCTCAGTTAACATTTAGCGGTTGCCTTAGTCGAAGGAAGGCACGTAACTGTATCCGGAAGCCGCACAGGGGTAAGTTTTACTTTAGGCTTTAAGTTGAGGGGCTGGTATGGGTTTAACATTGAAAAAGTTCCAAGCACACTCGCGCGGTGGCTAACGTGGAAGGCAGAATTACATTTCCAAACTAGCATCTGTCTTCTTTTCTTAACGGCCTGTCTTGTATGACTGTCTTGTTCAATTGTCTTGTTAAGCTAATATTTGCCTAAATTATTTTTTAACTATTAATCTCAACTAATTGATTTAAAATGGTTTTATATCTAAATAATTTTTCGCAACACCCTTTCGCAACACTTTTCCAGGACACCTTTCCAGAGCAACTTTCCAGACCACTTTTCCAAAGCAACTATGCAAGCCCGCTAGTCCATTTGATTGTCTAGCGTATCTGTCTAATTTATCTGTCTAGTTTATCTGACGGCCTTAGAACGAACGTACTCGCGCACTCTAGGAGTCAACGAGCAATTGACGCAAGCGCACGCTTACGTCACCACTCTTGCTCTAATTACTCTTGAGTCAGGCTCTCTTGGTTTGCATCAGGAATAACTACCTCAGCACCACCTGCGTCGGCGCCATGCTTTGGCAT
The DNA here is from genome assembly GCA_913060615.1 of uncultured Gammaproteobacteria bacterium. GTDB lineage: Bacteria > Pseudomonadota > Gammaproteobacteria > Pseudomonadales > Azotimanducaceae > UBA4421. The sequence continues at coordinate 1,322 of CAJXUL010000099.1, forward strand.
TAACTGGTCACGGATTAGACCTTCTATCTCAGCCTTCATCTCAGGATGATCGTCTAAAAACTCCGAAGCATTTTTGCGCCCTTGACCAATTCGCTCACCGTTATAGGAATACCAGGCGCCCGATTTCTCAACTAAGTTCTGTTGCACACCGAGTTCGATAATTTCACCCGTGCGATGAATACCTTGGCCATATAAAATTTGAAATTCTGTTTGTCTAAACGGTGGCGCCACTTTATTTTTAACAACTTTGACGCGAGTCTCGTTACCGATTATTTCGTCGCCATTCTTCACCGCACCGATACGCCTAATATCTAGACGGACAGAAGAGTAAAACTTGAGCGCGTTGCCACCAGTAGTGGTTTCTGGCGAACCAAACATCACACCAATTTTCATACGAATCTGGTTAATAAAAATCACCAGCGTATTAGACTGCTTGATGTTACCAGTCATTTTACGCAGTGCTTGGCTCATGAGTCGTGCCTGCAGACCAACGTGGGTGTCGCCCATATCACCTTCAATTTCCGCCTTTGGCGTAAGCGCGGCAACAGAGTCAATAATAACTACGTCTACCGCAGCAGACCGCACCAGCATGTCGCAAATTTCTAGTGCTTGCTCACCAGTATCTGGCTGGGAAACTAATAGCTCGTCTGTATCTACACCAAGCGCCTGGGCGTACATTGGGTCTAAAGCGTGCTCTGCGTCGATAAACGCGCAAGTACCGCCAGCTTTTTGCGCCTCTGCAATGACTTGTAAGGTCAGCGTGGTTTTACCCGATGATTCTGGGCCATAAATTTCTACCACACGTCCTTGGGGTAATCCGCCTATGCCAAGCGCTACATCTAACCCAAGTGAACCGGTGGAAATGGCTGGTATAGCGACCAGTTCTTTATCACCCAACCGCATCATTGAGCCTTTACCAAACTGGCGCTCGATTTGTGCAAGCGCTGCGCCTAACGCGCGCTCTTTATCTGGGTTATCTTCTTTTCTGTTAGCTTCTTTGCTTTTAACTTCTTTAGACTTCTGAATCATGATGAGCTCCTGTTGTCTATTTGAGCCAACTTACACAGCTGGCTATTCATTGACTGTTAATCCTGGCAGTTAATTCGATCTTTAATCGGACTTTTAGTCAGACCCTTAATCAGATCTTTTAATCAAATCTTTTAATCAGACCTTTTAATCAGACCTTTAATCAGACCTTTAATCAGACCTTTAATCCGGCTACTATCCTATTTGGCAGTTCGTTCTGCGACTTTCAAAGTACTGTATATCCATTCAGTAGTCCGTGCAACCCTGTTTAACGCAAATCTGCAAATTTCAGATATTTCTCATCTACTCCTCCGCCAATCTCTGTAAAATTTTCATTCAAGCCCGAAATACTGTGGCTGCGTAACTGCCCTTGCAGCGGTATAGTTACGTCTTCGAGTTTCTTCACTTTTAGAGGTTTAACGTCAAAATGTCTGCGTCCCCATCAGAGCCTTTACCAATAGCTAACCTCGAATCTCATACCCCTATGATGCAGCAGTACTTGGGCATTAAGGCCAATCACGCAGATGCACTTTTATTTTATCGTATGGGTGACTTCTACGAGTTATTTTTTGACGATGCTAAAACTGCCGCTGATCTTTTGGACATCACCTTAACCGCTCGAGGCCAAAGTAATGGCCAGCCTATTCCCATGTGCGGGGTGCCCTTTCATGCAGCTGACGGCTATTTAGCTCGACTAGTGAAACTGGGACGCTCGGTGGCTATTTGCGAACAGGTCGGCGATCCCGCAACCAGTAAAGGTCCTGTGGAGCGGCAGGTGCAACGTATCGTTACGCCTGGCACCTTGACCGACGAAGCGCTGCTTGAGTCTAGAACCGACAGCTCAACCCTTGCAGTGAATCCAACAAAAGACGGCATTGGTTTAGCCCTTTTGAATTTGTCCGGATGCCTTTTAGAACTGCAAAAAATTAGCTCAAAGTCGCAACTCATTGACCTTATCTGGCAACTCCGGCCAAAGGAAGTGCTGCTACCCCAAGATGCAGTGGCAGATTGGCAAGAGTTTGTTGGCCACGAACTCACCGCCACCGGTGTTGACGGCAGTTACTTTGATCATGGCCAAGCTGTGGCAGAGCTGCAAAGGCACTTCAATGACGATGTCATTGCAATTACCGGCCTAGCAATAAACGATCCAAGCCTTGGCGCCGCAAATGCTGCACTGCGCTACGCAAAGAATACTCAGTGCCAAGATCTGTCTTTTTTACAGCGCATCTATTTTGTTGAAGGCGGACAAACCATCGGCCTAGACGCACAATCTCGCCGCAATTTGGAAATAGACGTACGTAGTAACGGCGCAGTGGACCATACTTTATTGAGCCTCATGGACACGACAGTTACCGCAATGGGTGGACGTCTACTGCAAAAGTGGCTGCATGAACCCAGCAGAAATTTGGATGTCGTGCTTGCGCGTCAAGGTTGGATCGCAGACAGCCTGGCCAGTCACAAAGAGATTGCTGTTAGAGATGTGTTAAAGCCTATAGGCGATCTGGAGCGTATTCTCACACGTATCAACCTTGGTTCAGCTTCACCACGAGACCTCTCAAGACTTCGTGATGCTCTACAGCGTTTCCCTGAAATCAGACAGGTGCTGGGGCATATTGCAGGCGAGTTGAATGAGTCTATGCACGCAGCACTGGGCGACTTTTCCGAACTGACAGAACTATTACAACGCGCGATAATAGATGAACCACCGGTGACCATGCGCGAAGGCGGTGTTTTCGCTGAAGGTTATAACGAAGAGCTAGACCAACTGCGTAAGCTTACCACCCACTCGGCAAACTGGCTGGCAGAACTTGAGCAAACCGAACGTGAACGCACTGGCATTAGCACATTAAAGGTTGGCTACAACCGCGTGCACGGTTACTACATAGAAACCTCCAAAGCCGCCAAAGGCGACATCCCCGAAGAATATATAAGACGACAAACGCTGAAGAGCGCTGAGCGCTACATCACGCCCGCACTCAAAGACTTCGAAGAAGATGCACTGCGCAGCCAATCTAAATCTTTGCAGTTAGAACGACGGTTATTTGGCGACTTACTGAACGAACTTATTCAGCACTCAACCACCTTGCGCCAAGCTGCCGAGGCGATTGCCCAAGCGGATGTTTTGGCATGCCTAGCAGAACGCGCCTATGCGCTTAACTTCGCGCAGCCCAGTTTTACCCAACAAACCGGTGTCAATATTGACCAAGGCTGGCACCCAGTGGTTAAAGCAGCGTCAAAAGACGCGTTTATTGCCAACGATGTTGACCTTGGTGAGCAAAGTACAATGCTCATTGTCACAGGGCCAAATATGGGCGGTAAATCAACGTACATGAGGCAAACGGCAATCATTTGTCTGCTGGCCTACGTGGGCAGCTATATCCCTGCTCAAAGCGCTACCCTTGGGCCAATTGATCGTATTTTCACTCGTATCGGTGCTGCAGATGACCTGACCAGTGGGCGGTCAACGTTTATGGTTGAAATGACCGAGACCGCGCATATTTTGCACAATGCAACAGCGAACAGTCTGGTGCTGCTGGATGAGATAGGTCGTGGCACAAGTACTTATGATGGCCTTGCGCTGGCATGGGCTTGCGCCGCTCACCTGGCTGACAAGGCGCAATCAATGACGCTATTTGCCACCCACTACTTTGAGCTAACCGGCCTACCCGGCCTCTACTCAGGCGTTGGCAATGTGCACTTAAGCGCGCGGGAACATGCAGGTGATATCGTTTTTCTTTATCAGGTTAAACAGGGCCCTGCGAGCCAGAGTTATGGTATTCAGGTAGCCAAGCTCGCTGGTGTACCGGCTTCAGTATTAGCCATTGCTCGAAAACGCTTGGCGAGCTTGGAGCAAGGCAATAGTAATCCACATCAATCTGACCTCTTCAGCATGTCTAACCCCTTACTCCTTGACGACTCATTCGATGATGGCTTTGGCGAAGATCCCTTAAATGAGGTATCTGACCAAGCTTCTAATCAAGCTTCTATTCAAGATAGGGCTACCCTTGAGCAACTCAAGGCTGCCAATATAGACGACCTAACGCCACGCCAAGCGCTCAGCCTTTTGTACGAATTAAAAAACGGTTTATCCAGCGATTAAGAGAGCAAGCGAAAGGAGAAAGAGACAAATCAGACGCAAAACCTAATGCACAAGTTGTGTAGGACTCTTTTATATCTCTGCTAGAACTCTGCTATAACTCTTCTATAAACAGCCCATTGCCAAAAAATTTGGCCATAACAAGCGCAATGTATGCATACAACGCTAGACAGCTAAGTTGCATCAGCTAAACTATCCGGCTTCAAAATTGTAGAGCTAGTTTTATGACATTCATCGTTGGAGAAAATTGCATCAAGTGCAAGCACACCGATTGTGTAGAAGTTTGCCCTGTAGATTGCTTTTATGAAGGTCCCAACATGCTCGTCATTCACCCAGATGAATGTATCGATTGTGCTTTGTGTGAGCCTGAGTGTCCGGTAGATGCTATCTTCTCGGAAGATGAAATACCTGAAGATCAACTCAACTTCCTTGAGTTGAATACTGAACTGGCGGAAATTTGGCCGAATATTGTAGAGATGAAACCGGCCCCAGAAGACGCTGAAGAGTGGAATAACAAACCGGGCAAACTAGCGTTGCTAGAACGCTAAAAAGCCCTACCTCAGCGGATTACCGAACTGGGGTTGATTGGATTACCGTTGCGTCGTAACTCAAAGTGCAACTTTTGCCCTACCCCTGGCCTTGGCAGTATTTCTGCCAAACGCATTCCAGCGCCTATGCGCTGCTGTTCTTTCACTAACACTCGCCCGTTGAAGCTATACGCGCTGAGCAAATTGCCCGAGTGCTTAACAATCACCAAACGCTCAAATCCCGCAATACCATTACCCGCATAAACAACTTCACCTAACCCTGCGGACATCACATTGGTGCGCCGCACAATGGCATAATCCAAGCCGTTACTGCCGTTGCCGAATTTACCAATGGGTTTTAGTTTTACCGGCCAGGCCCACTTGGAACTCAACGCTCTACTAGTTTCCGGTTTACTTGTCTTTTGTTGCGAAGGTTTAGGCTGAGTTGGTTTCTTCGCAGCAACCTTGGATGGTTTACGCTTCTCTGGCTTAGCCACTACTTCAGATTTCTGTGCCTTAGCGGGTCCTGGGCGAGGTTTTGATTTAGCTGTTGGTTTGGCTGGCGGCTTAGTTTTCACCGCAGTAGTTTTGGCCACTGTTAGTTTCTTCTTGAGCTTCCGAGGATTGCCGCGCAGACGTAGCTTTTGCCCAGGAAAAATCACATAGGGTTTACCAACGCCATTGATGCTGGCGAGGGATTTATAATCTAAACCCAAGCGCCAAGCGATGGAGTAAAGCGTGTCGCCCTTGCGCACAATGTACTGTCCAGAAGGCGTTAACTTGGCGCCACTTGAGCGATCACTGACCGTCGGTGTGCCAAGGGAGACACAGCCTGCCTGCAACCCTAGGATAAGTAGTACAATTATTAGTCGTTGGAGTATTTGGTCATTAGCCATAGCGCTAATACCCCCAACAGTCCTGCGAAGACTGCAAATTCTGTATAAGCACTGAGCCCCGCGGTAGACGCGTAAGCGGCTGGGCTAACCAGTGCAGAAAAAATGCTCTCAGCGCTGGCGTCTTGCCACGGCCATAGTTTGATCAGAGCGCTGCTCATAAAACCGATCAAAAATGCTAAAAGTTGATCTGCATACCGATCCAATACCCAAGCCAACGAGCGTGCAAATAAAAGTATGCCAAGACCACAACCACAAGCCAAGGTTGCTAACACTTGTAGGTCACGACCTGTGACAGCAAGAATGACATCGTCATATAGACCGAGCAGCAACAGCACAAAGCTGCCGGAGATACCCGGCAATATCCAAGCACAAATTGCCAAAGCCCCAGCGACCAAAATCATAGGTAGCGAGCCAGAGAAATCGGCAACCGGCAACGCGACAAAACCTAGGCCCAAAAGTATGCCAGGCAAAGCATAGAACAACAGGGCTCGGCGCGAACGCTGACGCGCCATATGAATGATAGAAGCGCTAATCACGCCAAAGAAAAAGGCCCAGATCACTGGCGGAAAATGCGCCAGTGAATAGCGGATAATTTGCGCAAAGATGAGAATACCAATGCCCATGCCAAGCCCTAAGCTGAGCAGGAAGGACAGGTTGTGGTGCTGCCAGAACTGTTTGGGGCGCCCAACCATCGCTATAGAGTCGACCCCAAAAGATGCCAAAGTTCTGACTAATTGCAGGTAAATACCGGTCATAAAGGCGATAGTGCCACCAGACACTCCTGGCACCAACTCTGCAATGCCCATAGCTAGGCCACGCAATACTAAGCCTATGAAACTTGCTGAACCACCACCGCCTTGTTGCATACCGTTGGTCCTATCTATGAGTAACACCGCCCAATAACGGCACAAACTTAACTCGGTCATGGACATTTTCAACGAAACCATCTTCAGTTCGATCAATAACGCGCAAATCTTGTTCATTACCATCGCCCACAGGCACGATTAAGCGGCCACCAATGACCAGCTGTTCCAGTAGTTGCTCTGGTAATTCAGGCGGCGCCGCAGTAACAAGAATACCGTCGAATGGCCCATGCTCTGGCCAACCTGCATAACCGTCGCCATGGCGCATTTGGATATTTCTAAGGGACAATGCAGACAAGCGCTCGCGCGCCTTAGGCATCAACGCCTTAATTCTTTCAATACTCAGTACACGCTCACATAACCGCGCCAGCAGCGCGGTTTGATAACCAGAACCAGTACCTACTTCCAATACCTTCTTTCGTGGCACTTCAGTGAGTAGCTGGGTCATTAGCGCAACGATGAAGGGTTGCGAAATAGTCTGGTTATGGCCTATCGGTAACGCGGTATCTTCGTAGGCGCGATGGGCTAACGCTTCGTCAATAAAAATATGTCGCGGCAGGGAAGCGATGTGTCTAAGAATTTTTTCATCAACAATTCCCTGCTCACGCAAACGAACAACCAAACGGTCGCGGGTGCGTTGAGAGGTCATGCCTATGCCTTGCAAATCGAAATTACTCACCGGCTGTTATCCTTAATGTCGAAATGCTGTGCCAGCAATACAGTGGCGTAAGCTCCGGGAGGTAAAGCAAAATTAATCACCAGCGCCCCGTCGGCGAATTTAGCGTAGTTAAAACCCTGTGGCTGAACACTCAATGGGCGCATGCCTCTATCTACCCCAGCAAACTCTAGACCCTCGCAAACCCATGCATCTGCGGCTAGCGCTTGAGTTTCTATCTGTAACGCATCACTGGTAAGAACCGTGCGGCCGCGTCCCCATAGCGAGCCAGATGGGACATTAAATTCATGGGTGTCGCCTTCGATAAAACTATGGCAGTTACCTGCTTGTACCCTCGCCTTGGCTATCTTATTAAACAGCAAACTGCGCAGAACCGAAAAATGCCAACCACGGGCTTTACGCGAAATTTTTCTGCTGCGGCGATCTTTAAGCCAGCCAAGCGCTGCCTCAATATTGTTTGTGCCAAATCGCTGTGGACCAAAATAATTAGCGAACGGTAAGCCAAGTGCTGACAACCACGTATCGTCTAAAGGGTCATTGGCATCTAAGTCGCGCAGAGTTATTTGGAAGTGATTGAGTGCATGCTCCCCTCGGCGAAGCTTTTTATTATGCCGGGTAGCCTGCAAAACACGCGCAGAACCGGTTTTCGCGTCAGTCGCATCTATGCCTTCAGTCTCTATATGATCCAAGGACTCAGCAGACTCACCAAAGCTTAACTCAGCAGGATCTATATCTAATGGCGAATGAATGCTAAACCACTGCTGGGTAACCGCAAATTTGTCCTTCATGCCGGAAAAGCCAACATTCATTTCTTTGACATCATATTGCTGCGCCAACCATGCCGCCACTTGGGCTGTATTCATGTTGCGTTTTTCAACGTAAACATAGGCATGCTCGCCTTCATCACTCCAAGTCTGGTGCATGACCTCAGTCACACGCCAATCTTCTGGAAAAGTTTTAATACTGGCGCAAGCCGTCTCTATCAAGGGCTCAACCGAAGCTTGAATATCAAAATTCACTTCAGTTTGAGGCATCGGGCACGAGGTAGAAAATTTCCCCTTCCTTGACCAAACCTAATTCGCTTCTCGCTCTGGCCTCGAAGGCCGCCGGATTAGCTCTAAGTGCTAGTACCTCAGCTGTCATCTTAAGATTTCTTTGTTGTAATTGTTCAAATCGTTGCTGTTGTTCTTGTAACTGCTGGGCTAAGACTTTTTTTGCAAAATAGCCGCTCTGACCAAAATATATTTGATACTGCAAAGCACACAATGTGATAACCAAAATTGAGATCAATATCTTCATTTTCGTACCGCTAGCTTTAAGAGACCACTACCCACTTGTACATTGTAGACCAAGCCTACAGGAAAAATCCTTCACCCAGTTTCACCAGCCAACGCCAGTTTTCAAGCCTATTTGGCACGTATGGCGCTGCGCCCCGGATAGGTCGCATCTGCGCCTAAATCTGCTTCAATACGCAGCAACTGATTGTACTTAGCAACTCTGTCCGAGCGACATAAAGACCCAGTCTTGATCTGGCCCGCGCCAGTACCTACTGCCAAATCTGCAATAGTTGTATCTTCGGTTTCGCCAGAGCGATGGGAAATAACACTGGTGTAACCTGCCGCTTTGGCCATTGCAATGGCGTCCAAAGTTTCCGTTAACGTGCCAATTTGGTTGAATTTAATAAGAATTGAATTAGCAATGTTCTGGTCAATGCCGCGTTGCAATATCGCAGTATTGGTGACAAACAAATCATCGCCCACAAGCTGCACTTTATCGCCTAGGCGCTTAGTCAACTGCGCCCAACCGGACCAGTCGCTTTCGTCCATACCGTCTTCAACCGACACAATAGGGTGCTTTTCACAGAGGTCGGCTAAGTATTCGACAAAGCCAGCGGGATCATAAGCTTGGCCTTCACCAGCTAAATCATACTTGCCGTTGACAAAAAATTCAGACGCTGCGCAGTCTAGGGCTAAGGTCACATCTGTGCCTAATTTATAGCCAGCACGATCTACCGCCCGAGCAATCACATCTAGCGCCTGAGCATTAGATTCTAAGTTTGGCGCGAAGCCGCCTTCGTCACCCACAGACGTAGATAAGCCCATGTCCTGCAATACAGCTTTTAGATGATGAAAAATTTCCACACCACAACGCCTGTCTCTTATACACATCTGACGCTGCCGACGAATAGAGAGGTGTAGAT
>CAJXUL010000100.1 GCA_913060615.1 uncultured Gammaproteobacteria bacterium
TGCATCTATCGCTCAACTTTGAGCGCTGCAAGAAACGCTTCTTGGGGTATCTCCACAGAGCCCAATTGCTTCATCCGTTTCTTGCCCTCTTTTTGTTTCTCTAACAGCTTCTTTTTTCGCGTAATGTCGCCGCCATAACACTTGGCGGTAACATTTTTGCGCAGAGCTTTAACCGTTTGACGGGCAATAATTTGACCACCAATTGCAGCCTGCAGTGCAACATCAAACATTTGGCGAGGTATAAGTTCCTTCATCTTTTCCGCTAACCCTCGACCGCGACTTTGCGCCTGGTCGCGGTGCACAATACTTGCTAATGCATCCACTTTATCGCCATTAATCAATATTTCTAGCTTGATCAAATTAGCTTCTTCAAAACGAATAAAACTATAGTCTAATGAAGCAAAGCCTCTACTCACCGACTTGAGCCGATCAAAAAAGTCCATAACCACCTCGTTGAGTGGCATCTCCCATTCCATAGAAACCTGGCCTTGGGAGAAGTTCATGCTTTTTTGCACGCCCCTGCGCTCAACACACAAGGTCATTACATTGCCCACATACTCCTGAGGCAAAAGAATATTTACTTGCGCGATAGGCTCACGCATTTGCTTAAAATTGGTCGGCAACCTAGAGGGGTTATCAATCTGTTTGACGCTGCCGTCGTTAAGCTCAACCTCGTACACCACCGTTGGGGCCGAAGTAATAAGATCCAAATTATACTCACGCTCTAAGCGCTCTTGAACAATTTCCATATGCAGCATACCTAAGAAGCCGCAGCGAAAGCCAAAGCCTAAAGCATCTGATGATTCTGGCTCATAAAATAACGAAGCATCGTTCAATACCAATTTTTCTAAAGCATCACGAAACGCTTCAAAATCTTCGCCATTAACCGGGAACAAACCCGCATAGACCTGGGGTTTAACTTTCGCAAAACCAGGCAACTGAGGCACATCTGGCGATTTCGCAGACACCAACGTGTCGCCTACTGGCGCGCCGGTAATCTCTTTGATGCCCGCAACAACATACCCAACCTCACCTGCATGCAGCGCTTTGCCCGGATTGCGCTTTGGCGTAAAGCGTCCAATTTGGTCAACGCTATGAGTTTTCTTGGTAGATTTCACAAAGATCTTATCGCCTTTGTTGAGTGTGCCTTGAACAACACGCACCAAAGACACAATGCCAAGATAGTTATCAAACCAAGAATCTATAATCAGCGCCTGTAACTCAGCGTTCTCATCACCCTCTGGCGGCGGTACTTTATCGACCAGAAAATCTAATAACTCATCTATACCGACGCCAGTTTTTGCGCTGACCTCAATAATATCTGAAACGTCTAGACCAATAATTTCTTCAATTTCCGAAGCAACTCTTGCTGGCTCAGCTTGGGGTAAATCGATTTTATTTAAAACAGGCAGCACTTCTACCCCTTGCTCAATCGCTGTGTAGCAATTAGCTACTGATTGAGCTTCAACACCTTGTGCAGCGTCTACTACCAGCAATGCGCCTTCACAAGCAGCCAAAGATCTAGAAACCTCGTAGCTGAAGTCAACGTGGCCCGGCGTATCAATGAAGTTCAGCTGATAAACCTCGCCATTGGAGTGGGTGTACTGCAAATTTACACACTGGGCTTTAATGGTTATGCCCCGCTCACGCTCCAAATCCATGGAATCTAATACCTGATTTTCCATCTCTCGAGCACTCAGACCGCCACAGCGCTGGATGAACCTGTCAGCCAATGTGGATTTGCCGTGGTCAATATGGGCAATAATTGAAAAATTCCGGATACGCTGAATATTTGGCACTAGGATCTGACTGTTTAAAGGGGGGTGCAGTTTAGCCTATCAGCGAGTGCCGATGAAGCGAACGTTTGAGTATTGGGCTGTTTTGCGCCACTAATATGACGATTTTGGCGTTAACGGTGAGTTTTAGCTTCTGTTACTCAGAAGTAGCAGAATAACTACCGCAATTGGACCCAATAAAGCGCCAAAAAATATCCAAAACGGTTTGTTGCGCTGCTTCTTTTTTGCCAAGTAATGGCAGACCCCAGCGCTTACAAGTGTCATCAAAATCAATGCAATGAGCATATTATCTCCGAACCTGATGAAAGTTTTGCTGCGAACTTGAATTTAGCATTTGGTGATAAGTCCGAAACGCCAGGAGTCGTTGGTAGACAACAATAAGACCAATACAAATGCTTTGTTAGCCTTTTTGACGACGCCAGCAATACGCGAAGTAACCCAAAAAAAGGGCATTAAGGCAGCCGCAGCTACCTTCACAAACAAACAACTAGGGCCAAAACAGCAGGATATTGGATTATTTACCCTGCTTGAAGCAGCCTAGTTGTCGGCTGGCACCTTTAACGCTAAGTATAAGGAGCGCTGCTGCCGTTGCACTTTAATGGGCACTATCTGCCCTGGTCTGATAGAGGCGGCAACTTTCTTAAAGTCCTCAACGTTATTAATCTTCTGACCGCGCATTCTGAGAATAACGTCACCTACCGCAAAGCCTGCTGATTCGGCAATGTCTGCCACTGCGAACACTTCTACCCCTTCATCAGTACTTAGCTCTCTGTTTGACTGGGGAGAAATCGCACCTACGGTCAAACCAAACGAGTTTTCTTGAGTACTCGAACCGCGCCCACGCCTTTGCAGTTGCGGATTTTCCGGCAGTTCGCCAATTGTTACCGCGAGCTTAACTTTTTTGCCATCCCGCATGACAAGGACCTTTGACGCCTCACCCACTGGGGCACGACCAACAAATTGCGGTAACTCACTGGCACGAGAGATTTCATCGCCATTAAATTCGAGAATAATGTCCTCGTCTTCTAGGCCACCCTTCTCGGCTGGACTGTCTTTTAACACTCGGGTGACTAACGCACCTTGAGGGCGATCCAGTCCAAAGCCTTCGGCTAAATCTTTGGTTAATTCTAGTATCTCAACACCCAACCAACCGCGAGACACTCGACCGCTTTCTTTCAACTGGTCTACTACGTCCATGGCGATATCAATTGGGATAGCAAAGCTAACGCCCATAAACCCACCAGAGTTAGAGTAAATTTGCGAATTGATGCCTACCACTTCGCCATCTAAATTAAACAATGGCCCTCCAGAATTACCGGGATTTATAGCCACATCAGTTTGGATAAAGGGCACGTAATTACCCGTACGTGGATTGGACAGACTGCGACCTTTGGCGCTGACAATGCCCGCAGTTACCGAATAATCAAAGCCAAAGGGTGAGCCTATGGCAAGAACCCACTGGCCTACTTCAACGTCATCAAAGTTACCCATCTTGAGTATTGGAAAGTCGGCTTTTGATTCAATTTTCAGCAGAGCTAAGTCCGAACGAGGGTCTGCACCGACTAAGGTGGCTATGTATTCGCGCCGGTCACTGGTGCGCACAATAATTTCGTCTGCATCATCAACCACGTGGTTATTAGTCAACACATAACCATCTTTGGCAATAATAAAACCACTACCCAATGACCTGTTGGGGTTCCTTGGCTGTCCACCTCTAGGATTATTAGGGCCGCCGGGTGGCCCAAAAAATTTGTAAAACTCTTCTAAGCGATCATCGCCGTCGGGGCGACCGGGCACAGTTGGCCTGCGTTTGCGTTCGCTGGTGGTACTGATATTGACCACTGCGGCCTCATTTTCTTTCACCAGTGATGTGAAATCAGGTAATTGGGCTGCCGATACGTTTGACACTAAGGTAATCAGAGCCAAGCAGATCAAGGCAAAACCGGCCTTAAACGCTTTGAGCTTGGATTTCTGCAAGCCTAGTATGGAATTTACGCTATTCTGCATTGTGGATTTATCCTCAAAATTGGTCAGAAACTGATCTATGCCCCATGATCTTACTCATGGCTGCCGAGAGAAATTATGCGATTACACGGGTTTCTTGAAAGAATCGTGCTCGCTGTCTGAAATAGTGGGTATGGCTATGGCTTCTTTCAAGGCTAGTAGGAGTGAATGGCTTTTGTTGCGAGCTAAACGCCCTCCAAAAAGCATTCCTAGAGCAACTGCCAGCGCGATAACTGACCCACCCTGGCCTAAAGAAATAGAAGCACTCTGCGCCGCATAGCCGTCCATAAACCAAACTGCTCCAGTGAGAAGGATCAGTGGCAGACCAAAAAGACAAAACGCCACTACATTCAAATGGGCAGATGGCCACACAAAGTCGATAGTCTGCAGGCCGTCCAAAGGCGGACTAGCAACCGCGGCGCAACCGCTGGGGCACTTTGCGCAAGGATTTTCAGTGGCGTAAAGCCGAATTGACCCTTGCTGGCTAGAAACTAGAACTTGTTTTTTGATCATGTGTGGATTAACCCAAAATCAACCCAAAGTAGCAAGGGCTAGAGCGTGCACAGCGTTAATAATTGGGCTGCGCAAATATCTAGTTCGCTACATGAAGCTAGGCGGGCGCTTTTGGGTTTAAGCAAGGCCTTAGCAGACTCTAGACTGGCTACATGCGCGCAGAGGCGAACTGCTGCGGCAATCTCTTATTATGCAGATATTCTAATGCTCTGGAGACAGCTATACTCTACTTTTAATTCAACACGTTAAATTCAATGTCGCAAAGATTTAATACTGACATTCTAGTGATCGGCGGCGGTGCCGCCGGGCTGACCACCGCCTTACTACTGGCCGAGCACGCACGGGTCACCGTCCTATGTAAGGGTGATATCACCAGCGGATCTTCGCATTGGGCACAAGGCGGCGTCGCCTCAGTAACTGATCCTGAAGACAGCTTTGACGCCCATGTAAGAGACACATTGGACGCGGGCGCCGGGCTTTGTGATGCAAACGTCGTCCGTGACGTAGTACAGGGTGCACCCAGAGCAATTAACCAATTGGCTGAATGGGGTGTAGATTTCGATGTTGAAAACAACGCCCTGCATTTGACCCGCGAGGGCGGCCACTCGCATCGCCGGGTCATCCATGTTGCTGACGCCACGGGCAAAGCCATCACACAGACCCTCACCGACCGCGCCCTTGACCACCCCAACATCCAACTTTTCAATGACCGCGTTGCCATTGACCTAATTAACTTGTCTAAACTGGGTCGTAATCCCAGCCGCTGTGCAGGCGCCTACGTGCTTAACCTCGGCAGTGGTCGCGTTGAAGTATTCCAATCTCGTTTTGTCATTCTTGCTACCGGTGGCGCGAGCAAAGTTTACCTATATACCAGTAATCCGGACGGCTCTACTGGCGACGGCATCGCTATGGCTTGGCGGGCAGGATGTCGAGTTGCGAATATGGAATTCAATCAATTCCACCCTACTTGCCTTTATCACCCTCACGCGGGGTCTTTCTTGATCTCAGAGGCGGTACGGGGAGAAGGCGGCGTGCTGCGACTACCTAATGGTGAGCGCTTTATGCAGAAATTTGATGATCGCGCAGAGCTTGCGCCAAGAGATATTGTCGCCCGTGCTATTGATCACGAAATGAAGCGTATTGGCGCAGACTGCGTGTATCTAGACATTAGCCACCGGTCCCAAGACTTCATTCAACACCACTTTCCAAATATTGCGCAAAAGTGTTCTGAGCTGGGTATAGATATTTCTAAAGAACCCATACCCGTAGTTCCTGCCGCCCACTACACCTGTGGCGGCGTGGTAGTTGACGAACATGGCCGCACAGATTTAGCCAACCTTTACGCAATTGGCGAGGTCAGCTGCACTGGCCTGCATGGAGCAAATCGACTTGCAAGCAACTCACTGCTTGAATGTCTGGTGTATGGGGAAAATGCTGCAAAGAAGATCATCTCTCAATTGGACAGGCCTCAAACAGTGCCATACATTCCAAAATGGGATGAATCTCAAGTCACAGATTCTGATGAATCGATCATCATTGCGCACAATTGGGAAGAGTTGCGACGTTTCATGTGGGACTACGTGGGCATTGTCAGAACGGACAAGCGCCTCCAGCGCGCACAGCGGCGCATTGAATTATTGAAGCAAGAAATTCACGAATACTACGCCAACTATCGCGTAACTAACGATCTTATTGAACTGCGAAATTTATTGCATGTAGCAGATCTCATAGTTCGCTCGGCCCTGAAGCGCAAAGAAAGTCGTGGCCTCAACTTCAACTTAGATCACCCGGAGCAAACTGTGAATACAACGGACACCATATTGTTTCCAGGTAGCACAGACCAATTGGATATGATTAAAACCTCGGTTTAGGTATCTGAATGAAACAGACCCGCCGCCCGGCTCTATTGCATTTTGTTCGCCGCTGGCGATTAGCCAACTCCGTAGAATATGGCCCTCTCAAACCGCTAGTTTTGCCAGCCTCGACAGACTAACCGTTGGTGATTTTAACCAGCCGCTTCAATGCAGCAAAGGTGCCAGCATCCACTTCGTCAGCAAACACCCATTGAGGTGTTTGCTTGCTAAAGCATAGACATAACGCCCAGTTAAGTTGCCAGCTTTGCACCTGCACGGATTCATCTAAAATGAATTGATGTAGCGAATGAGTTGGACCATCGAACCTACCGGGCAAGTGCACATGCAAGCATTGGCGAAAAATTGCCTGCTCTAGATAACGGTGACTGACCATGGCAAATAACCCAACCCCAGTCAGGCCTAAGAGCATTGCACCGGCGTAAAGAAATATACTGCAGCCGATGCAATTACAGATTCGGCGAAGAACACCTGAGCGAATCGTTAAACAGATTTGCCCTTGAGGCGAACCTTCAAGAAGCGTCCCCCCTCCTGCTTGACCTAGAGTGTTGACTTGCAGGCGATGATTTTCTCTACAAGCGCGCGCACCTTTGGGTCCTCGGGTATTTCTCGGCCTTGTAACCAATCAAAGATCTCCCAATCTTCTAGATCCAACATCGCTTCATAAGTTTTTTGCTCTTCGCTGCTTAAATCCTGAAAATGGTCGCGAATGAACGGCACCAGTTTTGCTTCGATTTCGAGCATGCCGCGGCGACTACGCCAGTAAATTTGTTTAAGATCTGTTGCACTCATAACTACGATGCCTAGGTTATTGCTTTTATAGCTCGCCTTAAGGCAGTCTAAAACCATTCGTTTTGTAAGAAAGGGACTACTCTGTGGAGAACTGGCTGGAAGCGAGAATGATCACCCTCAAGGGCTTTGCCGTCAAAGATTTTCTGCAAGGCTATTTGACCTGTGACAGCGCGAGAATTAACAGCAGTCTGCCTACACCCATGGCGTTGTGTACGCTTAAGGGCAGAGTTTTAGCCAACGGTTGGGCCTTAGAATTGGCAGATGGTGTTGGGCTAATTGTGCACAGGTCCTTGGCAGAAGACGTCATAACTTTCCTGAAGCCCTACGCAATGTTTGCAAAATGCGCCTTTGACACCCTTGCAACGCCGGTAAATGTTGAGAACAGCGAAGACTCTGCAAGAAACTTTTTAGCGCATTGGTCAATTGCTAACGATCAAGATCCAACACCCGAGCAAAAAGACGTCTCGCTGACATTCAGCGAGCTTATGGCGGAGGGCGGCATGGTATTTATAAACAAAACCTTAAGCCAGAAATTCTTACCGCAAATGCTGGATCTGCACGTACATGGGGCTGTAGATTTCGACAAAGGCTGTTATCTGGGGCAGGAAATAGTAGCACGGGCGCAGTTTAGAGGTGCCGTAAAGAAGCAGCTTGGCCAATTCCAATGGCAGGGGTTAGCGCCAGCTATTGGCGATACTTGGCAAAACCTGGAAGGCATCAAAGGCGACGTATTGTACGTAAGCGCCGCAGCTTCCTCTCAAGCGGGCTCTAGCGACCTGGCCTCGGGCTACGGTCTTTGGGTGACCCGCAAGACTGAAGACAGCCCCAATTAACCTACCACCTGGCGCCTAGCGCCTAGCGCCTAGCGCATTCACATTGAGCGCCTTGCAACTGTTTTTCAATAGGCTTCCACCAGTCTAGTACTCAAACGAGGTCTTGCAGAGGGTTGCTCGGCCAAAGGCCGGCAAACGCTTCATCAAAATGCGCTTCAATGTATTCTTTAGACAATTCATCGACACTGCTCACGGTCCACTTTGGCGCACCGTCTTTATCAATTAGCAGAGCACGTACGCCCTCTTCAAAATCTGGCCATTGCAGACAGTGGGTGGCTACCGCCAACTCCATACGAAAGCTTTCTGCCAAAGTCATAGTTTGCACCCGGTGCATTTGCTCAAAAATGATGCCTGCCGTTACTGGGCAGCCTTTCTGCAGGTTACCGATTCCACGATCAATCCACGCTGACTTGCCCTGCATAGCAACAATACTGGTAACGCAATGGCTTAGACTACCTAACTCGACTGACGCCGGATCAAAGACAGACAATTCAGACTCCGGACGCTGACCTTGATAGTTACAACTAATCAGATACGCATCAAGTAACGCCCTGTTGCCACCGTCGTCTTCACTCCAGGTAATAGACGCCAAGCCATCAACAAACATTTGCCTTTGCTCATGATCAATCATATGGGTGCCAATATTCAGTGCTAACGCATCCGTTGCATTTAATTGACTACCAGTTAAGCCAAGAAACAATGCGATTGGTCGAGGTAAGTTTTTCAGCACCCAACTGCCACCTGCATCAGGAAACAAACCAATGGTGATTTCTGGAAAAGCCAACTTGCTACGTTGGGTTAACACGCGATAACCAGAAGCCGCAAAGAGGCCATAACCACCGCCCATAACTATGCCATGACCCAAGGTAATAACAGGCTTATTGAACGTGTGTAACAAATGGTCCAGACGATATTCTTCAGCAAAAAATTCAAATGGATAACGGTCAACCAGCTCACCTGCATAACGATTTGCTACCGCGGCCCTATACAAGGCTTGCACATCACCACCAGCGCAAAAGGCTTTTTCACCCTCACCTGTTATTAGCACACCAGCAATGTCCTCTCTAGCAGACCACTGTGAAACAGCGACGGTTAGCGCTCTTACCGCATCTAACGTCAGCGCATTCAAACTGGAGACCATATTTAGATGGGCATGACCAATAAGCATCGCGCCAGAAGTTTTGAATTCACTTATGATCACTTCAGCCGTTGTTGAGTTAGGAGTGGTTTGTGTATTTACGGTCATTAGTAATTCACCTATTCGTTGTTTGCAGTTTCACCGGGCACATTGGATTGTGACCAATCTATAATTGGCAAACCTTGAGCGGCTAATATTTTATTGGTTTGAGAAAAATGTTTGCACCCCAAAAAGCCGCGGTGAGCTGATAGCGGTGAAGGATGCGGGGCCAAAAGCAAGTGATGGCGCTGGGCATCTACAAGCTTGCCTTTCTTTTGCGCATAGGCTCCCCAAAGCAAAAACACCAAACCTTGGCGTTGTGCAGCCAGCCTACTGACAAGCACGTCCGTGAACTGCTCCCAGCCCTTTCCTTGGTGAGAAGCCGCCTGAGCCTGCTCAACGGTGAGCACGCTGTTAAGCAACAATACGCCCTGCTCGGCCCACGAGGAAAGATCACCACAATTTGCCTGTAACGGCTCAGCCAAACCAACGTCGGCATCTATTTCTTTTAGGACATTACGTAAAGATGGGGGTATAGACATACCGTTAGGCACCGAAAAACTCAAACCATGGGCTTGAGCTGGGCCGTGATAAGGATCTTGACCTATGATGACCACCCGCACTTTATCTACGGGAACCGCATCTAACGCCGCAAAAATCCGATTCCCCGGAGGGTATATCTGTTTGCCTAGACGTTTTTCTTCCAGTAAGAATTGCCGCAGCGACTGCATGTACGTTAGCTCAAACTGATCTTTGAGCAGAGCCTGCCAAGAGGCATGTAAATTGACTCGTTGATTCATCATAAGCCCCCTGTGACTATTTCAGCGCCGCTAGGGATGCAATCCTATTGATGACGCATCAATGGGAACAATAATACATCACGAATGGATGGTGCATTAGTCAGCAACATCACCAATCGGTCTATACCAACACCTTCGCCAGCCGTTGGTGGCAAACCATATTCGAGAGCGGTTATGTAGTCCTGATCAAAATGCATCGCTTCATCATCGCCTTGGGATTTAAGATCTGCTTGCGCTCTGAACCTAGCAGCTTGATCCACCGGGTCATTCAACTCTGAAAACCCGTTAGCATATTCACGACCGCCAATAAAAAGTTCAAAGCGGTCGGTAATATCTGGATTTTTATCATTGCGGCGCGCCAGTGGCGAAACCTCAGCCGGGTATTCGGTAATATAGGTTGGCTGCTCGAGACGCCCTTCTACTTGTGCCTCAAATACTTCCATTTGCAGCCTACCTAAACCCCAATGATCCTCAGCAGCGCTTCCCTTGGTTTTAAGCACGCCGCGCAGATGGTCTACATCGGCAACAGACGCTTCGGGCACGCCACCAAATCTAGCAAGAGATTCAGCCATACTGATACGCAGTGGCGCGTTTGCAAAATCTAGATCAATGCCTTGATAGTTAAACGCAGTAGAACCCAACGCATCGCGCGCAAGGCTCGCTAACAGGTCATCTGTGAGGGCTGTCTCTTATACACATCTGACGCTGCCGACGAATAGAGAGGTG
>CAJXUL010000101.1 GCA_913060615.1 uncultured Gammaproteobacteria bacterium
GATCTACACCTCTCTATTCGTCGGCAGCGTCAGATGTGTATAAGAGACAGAAGCCGCACTAAGCGAATATATGGCTTGGGCAAAGCTGGTGCATACCGAGTTGATGCGTAAGTTGGATTTGGGCCGGGTGCACCTAGATGAGATGGGCCATGATGAACTGCGTACTTTTCTTGACGACCTAATTCAAAAGTCGATTCAAGACCTCGAAAAAGGTGTGCCAGAAAACATCAATAAGACCCGACTGAAAAAAATTGTATTAGATGAAACCGTTGACCTTGGAGCAATAGAAGACCTACTTGCCGACCCTGACGTAACAGAGGTTATGGTCAACTGCCACGACGACATCTACGTGGAGAAGAAAGGCAAGTTGATAAAAACTGACGTCCAGTACAGTAGCCCTGATGCCGTTTTATCGACCATCGAGCGTATTATTTCGCCGTTAGGGCGGCGTATTGATGAAAGTTCGCCAATGGTAGATGCGCGGTTGCGAGATGGATCTCGAGTAAACGCAATTATTCCTCCGCTGGCTTTGCGCGGGCCTTGCTTAACTATCCGAAAGTTTTCTGCTAAGAAACTTCAGTCTTCGGACCTAATAGGGTTTGGGGCTGTAAGCGAGGCCATGGTTGAGGTCATGTCTAATTCAGTTATTTGGAAACGCAATATTATCGTTTCCGGTGGTACCGGTTCAGGAAAGACCACGTTGCTTAACGTGCTTTCCAACTATATTCCTATCGCTGAACGTGTAGTAACAGTAGAGGACGCGGCCGAACTGCAGTTGGTGCAACCGCATGTGGTGTCCTTGGAGGCGCGTCCAGCAAATATGGAAGGCCGCGGCGCGGTTTCGATTCGAGAGTTGGTTAAAAACTGCTTGAGAATGCGTCCCGACCGGATTGTTGTCGGAGAGTGTCGTGGCGGAGAGGCCCTGGACATGCTGCAAGCTATGAATACCGGTCACGATGGCTCACTGACTACTGCTCACGCCAATACGCCCCGAGATATGTTGCGCAGGCTGGAGGTAATGGTGCTGATGTCAGGTATGGATTTGCCAATTATGGCCATTAGAGAACAGATTTCGTCAGCGGTTCATATGATAGTGCAGCAGACCCGTTTCCCTGATGGATCTCGTCGAGTGACCAGTGTCACCGAGGTGACAGGTATTGAAGGTGAGACAATTGCGTTGTCGGAAATATTCCGCTTCGATCAAGAAGGATTTGATGAGGACGGTCGAGTCAAAGGTTCCTTCAAGGCTACTGGACAGATACCAGTGTTTTACGAAGAGCTTCGGGAACGTGGCATTAACCTTAATTTGGAAATTTTTAAACAGTGAGTTCTAATATAATAATTCTTTTGTCTTTGGCCATAGCGGTCATCGGCGTCGGGGGCTTTATCGCCGTGTTGTTTATGTTGTTTTCTGAGAAAGCTGTAGAAGCTGGAACAATTCTCGCTCGGCGGAATTTGGAGCGTTCAGAGTTTGAAGGTAAAGATCTGTTCCTAACCGCTAATCCAGAGACTTTGCTATGGGCAAACTTAGCAGGCTTGATTGTTCTCAGCACCGCCGCGCAAATATTCATAGGCTCCGCAGTGATTACACTTGGGGTAGCAGGCGCGACCCTTTTAGTTCCTGGTTTTTTTTGGAGCAGAGCAAGAAAAAGGCGCTTCAAGATGATTGAAGCCCAGTTACCCGATGCATTTATGATGTTAGGTAGCAGTTTGCAGTCAGGAGCCAGCATCTTGGTGGCACTACAGACAGTGGCGGAACAATCACCAGTACCGTTTTCCCAAGAAATCCGTTTGGTCGTGCGCAAAACCCAAGTTGGTATATCTATTGATGATGCATTACTGCAGATGGAGCAGAGGGCGCCTATTGATAGTTTAATAATGGCCAGCTCTGCGGTGCGCATCAGCCGAGAAGTGGGCGGCAATTTGGTTGAAACTATATTTGGTATCGCCGACACCTTGAGGCGAAAATTTACGATGGAAGGAAAGATTGAAAGTTTGACCGCTCAGGGCAAGGCTCAGGGTAAGTTTATGGCTGCTCTACCTATTTTGGTAGGGTTCGGCTTGTGGTTGATGGACCCAGTCTCAATGAATAAGTTAGTAGATACGGGTTTAGGTAACGTTGTTCTAGGCGTCATTATTGTGATGCAAGTCCTGGGCTTCATCGGCATAAATAAAGTTACGAACATAGATAGTTAAGCTTTCAGAGCGGAATAAAGTCCTAATTATGATTACAGATATAGAATTTTTTTTGGTGGGTTTACTGATCATCGTCGCGGTAGCTTCCTCCTTAATGTTGGTTACCCAACTTTTTGGCATGGTGTCCGACCGCGGTATTGATAATCTCGATCCGCCACCGGCTATTTTCAGAGTTGTAATGCCTTTGGTGCGTTTCGTGTCTTTTTACATAACGTCGAATTTTAGCGACAAAACGCTCAACAAAGTTGAGGTCATGCTGCAGAAAAATGGTTGTAGCTTTATGCTAACGGCCGAAGAATATTGGGCGGGAAGGTTTGTGCTGGCGTTAGTTTTGGGCTCCCTTATAGGCGTTGGCGGGTTGAATGTGTCGGGCGAAGTAAACTGGCTGTTCGTGATCTTTGGGGTGCTGGTTGGTTGGGTGATGCCTGCTGTATGGATCCGCGACTTCAAAAGCCGTCGAAATGTAGATTTGATAAAAAACCTCCCTGTTTACTTAGAATATCTAACGATGTGTGTAGATGCCGGTTTGAACTTTGCGGGCGCTATCAAACAGGCCGTTGATAAGGGTCCACATGGCGCAATGCGTAACGAGTTTAGAGTTATTTTGCGAGACATTAATTCGGGCTATACCCGTGCGGAAGCCTTGCAGCGATTCGAAGATAGAATTGGGCTTGTGGACATTAGCGTGTTCGTTCGAGCAGTAATTCAGGCGGATAAACTGGGTTCTAGTTTGAAAGACACTCTATCTGCACAGGCATCTCAACGGCTTAATGAGCGTTTCCAAAGAGCGGAGAAGCTAGCGATGGAAGCACCGGTCAAGTTGATCATCCCATTGGTGGTTTTCATATTTCCGTTGACGTTTTTGATCCTGTTTTTCCCTATTGCTATGAAATTTATGGACGGTGGATTCTGATGGTCCGAGGGTGAGAATTACAGATGCTGACTTCTTAGACGCTATTGGATCAAACCAGGTTTCGTTAAGGGTAGGCATTGCTGATTCTTGGTTGAGCCGGTTTTTAGGTCTTATGGGTCGTAGCAAAATGCCAGGGTTTGATTGTTTGCGGTTTGCACCTTGTTCATCGATTCATACTTGTTTCATGCGCATGCCGATTGACGTTGTCTACTTAGACGAACACGGCGTCGTAATGAAGTTATGTAGAGGTCTTCGGCCATGGAGAATGTCGTTCTGCTTTGGCGCAAACGCTGTGCTTGAATTTAGTTCTGGCAGCCTTGAAAAACTTGGAGTTGCTGAAGGGTGGAGTTTCAAATGTTAGTAAGAATATTAGTGGTGGTATTGGCGTGCGTTGCTTTTTTTGGCTGCGCATCGTCAAACACTAAAGCAGAAGCGATGGGCCAACTGACGCGTGATGCGGGCTTAGCTTATGTCGCAGGGAATTGCACAGTTGCGAGTGAAATGTATAAAAAGATTGTCGCTAAGGTACCAAACGAAACGGCCAGCCGACTAAAGATTGCTAATTGCGCCAATTTTCAGGGCGATCGCGTAGGCGCTATAGCACAGTACAAAGAAATTTTAGTGACTAATCCAGACTATGCCGCTGCGTGGTTTAATTTGTCCTTCGTGCAATTGCAGGAACTGGCAGAGACGCTGTCAAAACTGGTAGAAAACGTCGCTCCTTCCACAGATGCAGAGCGCGCCTTGGTAGATTTGTCGATGGCGCTGCTGAGCACTTATAACCAGTCGAGCGAGAGTCTCGCCGCAAGTAACCTGGACCCTGAAAAAGAATGACTTTGAGAGCAAAAAGCCTAAAACATCAAGGTCAGGCCATGATCGAATTTTTGATCGTGATGCCAGTGTTTATATTGCTGATATTCGGTACGGTTCAGGTGGCACTGATCTACTCGGCCAAGACGACTTTAAACTACGCAACTTTTCAGGCGGCCAGAATTGGCGCGCTGAATAATGCAACATATACAGGAATTAGAAAGGGCCTAGTTAGAGGCTTAGCACCGCTGTATACAAATTCCAACTCGCGCATTGGGCCAGCGGTTGCGCAAGACATTGCAGCGGGTATAGACAGCGGCGGAACGCGTAAAGACGCTGCTAGTGAGGTTGATGGGTTCGTACGTATCATTCGTGTTAGCCCTGTAAGTGCGGTTTTCTCGACGGGCTCGTCGGGTTTTGGTGAGCGCAATTCTGATGGTATTGCGCAAATTCCAAATTCACAATTGATGTACAGGGATACTAAGTTTGCATCTAACGTGACTATCCAAGACGCGAATCTTTTGAAAATCCGAGTTCAATATTGCTATGAACTAATCGTACCAATGGTTAGTCGAGTGATTGGTAGCCTGAGCCAGCTGAACGGTACGCGCCCAGCTTCGTCCTACCATAAGTATGAAGATAGGTCTCAGCCGAGATTTTCAGACTTGAACCGAGGTTATGCCAACGAGGCAGCAGCGGCGTCTAGAAGCTTGGGGAATTACAGCGACTTGTGTACCGGTAGAGGTGCAGCGAAGGATCGTGCGCAAAACCGCAATGGTTTCGTTATAAGCGCCGAGGCTACTGTGCGTATGCAGTCGGCTGCATTTGAAGATGACCCCAATGTTGTTTTTGGTGGATTCATGTGTGATGGCGATCGTATGAGTTGCCCTTAGGGTGAAGAATATTTTGAAAATAAAGGAAAGTGTTGATATGAGTGAAAAAACGGATGAAAGCAAAGTTGCAGCAGATGCGGGTACCGAACAGGATCTAGCAGAGGCGCTTAAGGGAAAAGATTGGAAAAAAGTTCTATTTGTCGTGCTCATTACGATAGTTTTGTACCTCGAAGTAATTTACCTCGTACCATTATTGGTTGTAATCAGTGTGGTTTTGTACCTGCTCAAAGGTGAAGTGGATCCGCGAGTTGCAACTTTTTCTGGTGCTCTAGTTGGGGTCATAACTGGTTCACTAAACTACGTGCTTTTTCATTCTAACGATAAGCCCTGGCCTTTGAGCCCTTGGCCCAGCAAGGACAGCGCAGCTGAGGCTGTAGATCAAGCAGTTCAGTCTTCGGCAACCGATGTAAGTAAAGACTGATTTTTGCCTGCGGTCGCAGACTTGGTCGATGTCTACAGAGATAACAATAATAGTAATGCGAATGGCTAATAGTTCGCATGGGTGCGATTACGGAGAACCCCATGATTAATGCAGATTCAAAGGCGTCAGAATTGACACTGACACAGATGCTCTATGACTTAGAGCGAAATGTAGCGGGTAATGCGGCAAAGGCCTATGCCACTCGTTCCGTTATCGAAGAGAATAGAGCGTTGGCGTTAAGAAATTATGCGGCGGCATTTCTGGGTGACAGACACCTTGCTCAGCAAAATACAGAAGATCTGATCCATTCGCGGATTGCGCTGTTGGAAGCACATGTGAAGAAAACTGAGGACTTCAAGAATTTGTCCGCCGATGCCAAGATGCAGTTTCTTGAACATAAAAACGAGATGAACACCTCAATTGGCCAGATCAGCCAGCGACTGGTGGAGATTAACAGTGCGCTAGAAGAAGTTAACCGAACTATTGATAATCTAAACGTTCAAATCAGTTCTTTTAACAGCAAACAACTGGTGGAGAACGAGCGTATTTTGGGTAGCGGTGATGTAGATCCTACCGGCAAAACTGCCCGCCCTGAGTATGCTGGTGAGCTTAGAGTTACCGCAGAGTCACTGCTTAAAGACGCGCGTGGATATGATGATGCGCTTTCCAAATTGCTCCAAGGTGCAGCGGACAATCGGTCAAGATTAACCGAAGCCTATGAGGTTTCTATGGAAAATCGAGATTTGATCATTAAGAACAGAGACAGCCTTACGTCGCAGCAATCTAGCGTTCTCGACGCCGTTGCTAAAACTGAATCACGCTTAGCCTAAGTTAAGCGTAATAACGGCTTTGTCGCTTCTCGCGCAGGGCCGGATGGTATTTACTGCATATCGTTGGAGATAAAACAGTGTTAAAAAATTTAGGCTTCCCGGTTATCAGCGCAAGTCGTTCTAAAGAACAGCCCTATCGAATAAATCGGCTGCAAACTTTACTAGGCTGGATTCAAGGTCGAGCCTCTAGCGATCATTGCAGTTGGGAAATTGAACACAACTTGTTGGGTCTAAACGATCACAAAGGTTCGTTGAGGGCGGTGTGGTTATTTGAACCAAGTGACTTAGCTAAAGAGATCGTTTTTGAAGCATGGGCTGTACAGAAGGAAAATGCTGTAGAACACTGGGCTTTATCAGATGAAGCAGAAGTACCATCGTCTTTCACCGCTTTTCGTCCAGACGTTGTTCCAAATTATCACACTGATGTAATGGAGCAGCTTATATCTCGTCGGGCTGTGCTAATAGAAAGAAAGAGTGTTGCTCTAGAAGTGCAGGTTGAACCGCCTCCCACGAACTTGTTTTAGTGGCAGGCGTTTCGCGCTAATGCTGCTGCCTAAGAAGCTCTGCTAGCCCAGCTCCGGTTGCAACGCGGCTATGGTTGTCTACCGTGGCTGGGGTTGGAGACGAATAATCTAGAGCGCCCATTTGCTTCGCGCTTAGTCGCCGCTGACGCTTGAAGCTGCGGCTTGAGGTTAAAGGTTTCTGCGTGTGCGCGTCGCTGACAGCCCGTGTTCAGCGATACTCACGAATTGTTCAAATAACTGTTTTTTTTCGCCTTCGCTGTATACCAATTTACTTTCTGCAAGCGCCATTGTCATCGCTTCTTTAATCAATTGCTTCTGACTTTCGTCTAGGAAGTGCGCTTCCTTAGCTTCGTGAGTAATAGTTTTTATTGCATCAGATATGCCAGAGGTGCTTTCATCGGGGTGTTGTTCAAAAACATATTTGAGGAAACTAAGTCCTGATGCCTCCAATTGTGCGTCTTGCTGACCCGATTCGGCGCAATTTCTAAATTTACGTAGAAATATTTTAGCTTTTTCATCTTCCTCCGAATCATTTTTGTTGGGTTCAAGATTAAAATCCGACATGCTGGGGATGTTTGCCATGTTTGGGTGAAAGAAAGCAGATTCCTGCTGTTCTTCTCTTTTGGTTGCTTCAGTCTTCATTATAAAATTCCTAAAATTATGAACTAAGATGCTTCGCTGTGTAGGTTTTCATTGAACTTAGTTAGCTTTATGTACGGGGGCTTGATCTAATGTTCTTCGAGAGGTGATGCTGCTATCACTTGCTTCGGATTCGCTGACTTCGGATCCGCCCTCTTGGGTTAAGACGCTTGCGCTTGCGATAGAGCTTGTATCGCTGTCATGGGTCTGGGTGCCTTGGGTACCGAGTGTTTTACTCAATTGGCTCAGTAAACTCACTAAATCACTTCCAGTTGTAGATTCTTCCCCTTGTGAATTATCTAGTTCTGCAAAGGCATGTGCTGCTATTGCTCTCCCTTCGGGAGATAACGTCTCGTAAAGTTCGCCAGCCTCTTGGCTTGTGCCTGATAAACTGATGGTTTCTTCAAGCGCATTCGTTTTTCTTGTTAATGCACTGATATCCGCGAAATCAGCATCTGACAAATTGAGTATCGAAGCGCCAAAGGCGCTGCTTGCAATGTGCGCATAAGCGGTATTGGTAGCTTTCGCTATTCCACTGATAACGGCTCCTGCCGCGCCGGCAACTTTATTTAGTCCGGTTTTTTCCGCTAGAGCGCTTGATGCTTTGTCGACTCCTTCGGAAACAAATAGCCGAGCGCGATTTAGTTTGTTCACGGGCAATCCTTCTTTATCGGCGTAATGCAACAATTGCTCCTCCATCCCATCTGGCTTTTTCTGACTCCCAGCCGCGTAAGTGGTGAGTCCAATAGACATGAGCGCTACCTCGTTAAAAACCTGAGCAAGCGCCATTGATTCGATTTCGGGCTTACCAACTTGCCCGCCTTCTGCGACTTTGGTTAAAGATTGTACGAGCACGTTGGCTGGGCGAAAAACCATACAGCGAATAGCTTGATAGGCGGCAAAAGCGGCAATTGGACTTTTGTCTTTGGCGATCATTGCAGATTGTATGCCTGTTGCCAAAAGACCGTTAATCGCCATTTGTGGAGCGATAGAATTTATGTAGGCTTGTTTCGGACTGTTCAGACCCTCACTTGACAGGGAATGCGCAACAATAGCCCCTGGTATTACCTGGGCGCCACCTACTTCAAGCACGAACATCAATGCGGCGATTTTCTTCACCTCCGCCGGATTAAGGGCGTCAGCTGATTTTATTGCGAGAGCGTCTTTTAAGGAATTCAATATGAAAGCGACGGTCACTGCACCCCCTACGGCGCCCAGTACGTTGCTTTTTTGCTCTGCATTTTGGAATTCCGCGCCAGTAAAACTGCTCACAGGTACGCCAAGCGCTTCCTGTATTTTTCCTGCAGCAGTATCTAGACCGATAAATAAGCCTGCCGTTACTGCGGTTGCGGTGGCCATGTGTAGGGCGGTTCGTAGGTCAAATTGCGGGTCTTTTGAAGCGTTTGTTAACAGTCCAGCAATGCTGCGGGTTAACTGCTTAGCTCCTTGCGCGTTGCTATTCCAATCGTCGAAATCCACCGCGACTACGGCGGCAGGTATTTTTTCTCCAGAAGTTGAAACAAGATCGTAAGTATCGTACAGCGCGTTGTTTTCGTCAGGAACAGCATGGCTTATGTCTTCTAAAATTCTATCACCGACCTTCACGCGACCGCTTTGAACCGTTTGCTGGTCTAGATCGTATTCGTGGGTGATTTGTGAATTCACTTGCAAACGCAATATTCCTTTGCCGCTGTCATCTTTGGGCAGAAAAAGCGTTGCGCTTTTAAGCGGCAGAGTGGTTGGTTCGGAGTGGTCTGAGTCGCTGATTTCTAGCGAAAGCGCAGTTGGGCGCAGGACGTAGTTATCACCTAACTTTTGATATTTTTCCGAGTCACCTGTTAGGCGAAATGTCTTTTCACCGTTGGTGAGTTCAAATTTGGGCAGATCTGTATTCAAAAGATCTATCTTAGTGAAGTTTTTGACAGCTTCTTTGTCATCACTCACTAATTTTCCGGCCTCTACCTTGTGCGCAATCAATTGGTGCGGTTTTTGAGCTCTACCCTCTTCAATATTTGCCGTGGTTGATTGAGTCAGAAGTGGTGATTCGGTGCCGCCTAGAGTTTCTTCGATTGGATTGGCTATTGGAGGAAGGGGTGGTGTGTGGCTTGTAATAGTAGGCCCTGTCATAGTTAGTTTCTCTCGTATTGGTGATAGTTTTAGTAACATAGTTGAATGCAATATTTCCCAAATTCGATAACCGCCCTCTAACAAATCCTTATTGTTTTAGGGTATTAAAAATACTGGGTCTAATGACCAGGTGTAATTTAGAGGTTGCCAGAATGAAGGTGATTCGTGGTAGTCAGTAACGAAGGGGGAAGATTAGTTTTATAGTTAGTGTCGTTAGTGTTGTTAGTGTTGTTAGTGTTGTTAGCGTTGTGCTGAGTTGCGCCGCTACAATGTTGATCACTTATACATTCTGTGGTAGCGCCGAGAACGGTCGCAAAAGGCACGGCTGGATATTTGTAGCCCTTCGTTCGGGTGGCGAATAAGAAAAGGTGTAGCTTGGGATTTGAGTAAGACGAAACAAAAAAATTGGCTATATCGTTGATTGACTCGCTTATTAACCTTCGCCTAGCGCCCAACTTTTACTTATTGTTGAGCCGATGTTAAGCGGCAAGAGCCGTAGTCGTTGTCCTGTTGCGGCAAATTGCGGCGTGGCTACAGTCGGTGCAATGGGCGGTAAGCCTGGTTCTTCTACGCCAGTTGTCCCACAGCCATCATGGATTAATTACGGATGTTTCAGGTGACCTGGTTATACTAAGAACAGAATTTGATTACTGCTCTCACGCCTTCTACTAGAATTTCTGTCTAGCTTTAGGTGTCCTTACGGGCCAGCAGCAGCGCATATCGTGGTGGTTGTCACTATCTTTCTGCAACTTATGCCCATTCATTCAATAGCACCGGGTAAATTCCTTGTGCAAGCTTGGGGTCTCAAACTGCTCTACGTTGGATGTGCACCGCATTGGCAAGGCGCCATTGGATAGACTTAGGTGCAATGTTCTGGAACAGGGTCTAGTTTGCTACTATCTGGCTGTTGATGTAGCGAATTAAGTTTTTTGGGTTGCAGGGTGAGATATTAATTTAAGAATGTCGGACCGGCTCAAACCATATTGTCAGAGACTAAGACTAAGACTAAGACTAAGACTGATATCTGTCTCTTATACACATCT
>CAJXUL010000102.1 GCA_913060615.1 uncultured Gammaproteobacteria bacterium
TGAGAATTATTGAGAAGAGGTAAACCATGAGTGTGTTGGTACAGAATCGAAAAGTTGATGAAAAATAATAACAAAAATAAGAGAGCTGGTTAGTAATGGCACTTAGGGTTTTGTATGTCCTCCGCCACGGACAAACCGAGTGGAATTTGGCTGGTCGAATGCAGGGGCGAATGGATTCGCCCTTAACCGCGTTGGGTGAGGCCCAAGCAGATGCCCATGGTGCACTGCTAAAAAGTTTGGGTGGGGTAGATGAGCTGTGGGTGTCATCGGCTAACCGGACTAGGGCAACGGCCGCTCTGGTAAATAAGCACCTTACTGCGCCGATGCGTTTTTCTGACCATTTGTTAGAGCGAGATTGCGGTACTTGGTCCGGCAAAACATTGGATGAAGTGGCAGCTAATGAGTCAGATAACTGGTCTGAAAGAAAGAGCGATCCTTATCATCACCGCCCAGGTGGAGGAGAAAACCTGCCAGATCTAGTAAGACGCTTTCGTCAGCTGTTGGATGAATTCGAGCCAGTAGAAAATTTGGTAATTGTGGCTCATGGCGTTGTATCAAAGGCAATTTTGCAACATTTTCTCGGCTTGGACGAAGCTCAGACAATGGCAGTTAAGCACCCTAACAGTTTGCTCTACCGCTTAGTCATCAGCCCAGATGACGTTAAGGTTACGCATTTTTTAGCTCATGCCGCTAGTGCTCTAAACGAATTAGACTTAAAGCATACGGCTTTGCCCATTGATGGTTTTCTTGGGCACTCCGTAACACAGGATACTAATCAAGCCAGCTCCGCTGCTATGCAGACGGAATAAACGCGCTTGGTGTGTTGATTTTGGCGCAGGAGACTTTTGTAAATAGCTTGAGTAAAGGGCGTTTGCGGCAGTAGCACGACAACAGATTTTAGGTAACGGAGATTTCGAGTTGTTTACGTAATCCGTTTTTTTTACTACGGTCTGGGAAATCCAGCCTTTTTGTGCAAATTTATTATTGGAGAGAAAATATGAAAGTAGATGCAGGCATTGGACATCACCTGAGTGAGATACCCGCTACCGTTAAAAAGTTAGAGACGGCTGGTTATGACGGCGTACGCACAGCAGAGATGAATCACGACCCTTTCTTTCCGCTGTTATTGGCGGCTGAGCACAGCGACAAGTTAGAGATTGCTAGCTCTATTGCCGTTGCATTTGCGCGCAGCCCGATGAACTTAGCAAATATTGGTCACGACCTGAATGCCTATTCAAAAGGTCGCTTTACCTTAGGTTTGGGTTCTCAAATTAAACCGCATATCACCAAACGTTTTAGCATGCAGTGGGGTGCTCCTGCAGCCCAGATGCGCGAGTTGGTACTGGCCATGCGTGCTATTTGGGGCAATTGGTACAACGGCGATCCATTAGAGTTTGTTGGCGAGTATTACAAGCATACGCTTATGACCCCTGCATTTACGCCAGAAGACAAAGACTTTGGCGCGCCCAAAGTTGTGTTGGCCGCGGTTGGACCAAAGATGACCGAGGTCGCTGGGGAAGTCGCTGACGGTATGATTATTCATCCGTTCAGCACAATGGCCTATATAAACGAAGTGACTATGCCAGCTATTCAGCGTGGCTTGGCTAAAGCGGGTAAATCTAGAGATGGGTTTGAACTCTCCTATTCTTGCTTTGTTGTTACAGGTAGAGATGAAGAGGAATTTGCGAAGAGTAAAAAGGCAACTCAAGAACGTATTGCATTTTATGGTTCCACACCAGCTTATAAAGGCGTTCTAGATTCCATCGGTTGCGGCGAGTTGCAGGGCGAGTTGAATACAATGTCTAAGCAAGGGCGCTGGAAGGAAATGGGTACACTTATCACTGATGACATGCTGGATAAGTTTGGTGTTATGGGTGAGCCGCATGAAATTGCGCCGGCTATGCTTGAGCGGTATGGCAGTTTTGTTGATCGTACATCTACATCGTTCCCAGTTTCTGACGAAGCTCAGCGCAGGGCGATTATTGAGACTTTGCGGGCTGGATAAGGCCTAACAGAAGATGGCTTTTGGCCGCTAAAGGTTAGAAGCCACCTTCTTGTACTGCAGGCGTTCTTTCGTTGACTTGTCTTTGATTGACTCTTAGCTTTTCCTCAATTTTTCTTCCATTATCTGTATACTTAAGTTGGATGGCGAGTTACCTTACTAAGCTGTAAAAAAGCGGTTATGTGCAGACTCTCCTCCAGCAGTGGTGGGAAATTGCGTTAAACCAAAATCCTATATCGTGGGGAGGGGTGGCTCAAGTGCGGAAATTTGCAGGCATTTTGTTGGATTTTGTAGCCTCCTCAGTCATTGCCTTTGGCTTTTTGGCAGTCATGCTGTTCGCTATGTGCCAACAGTTTCTGCGAGTAAGTTCGTTGCGCTGGGTTAGTCTTACCGCGTACCGAAAAATCGCATTTCCTCCACTTTTCTTCGCTGCATTGACAGCCGTACTGATAATTTTTGACGCCGGTTCTGGTGTTTTAAGTGCTCACCAGGATAGTTTCGCCAGTAAAACTATATCTATTGCCAAGCCGGCTCAAGGTCGAACGCCATTTCCGGCTCAAGTTAACTTGTTTGGCCAGCGTATGAGTCTTGGTTTCGGGATTGACGAAGGCTTAGCGCAAGAGTTTTCCGCATGGATATTGGAAGCTGCGGAAAGGCAACAGTTGAGTCCAGAACTGATTGCCAGCTTGGTGCTTACAGAGAGTTCATTTCGTAAATATGTTGTCTCTCACGTCGGTGCCGTTGGACCCACTCAGGTGCGACCAGATTATTGGGCTAGTTTTTGCGGTGCCACTAATCTTAAAGATCCGGAACAAAACGTATATTGTGGTGCTCAAGTGTTACGCCATTTGGTAGACCGCTGTACCGGTAACTATAACTGCGCGCTCTCCGCTTATAACGTCGGTTTCAATGCCACACCGGGTCCTGCTGCGGCACGCTATATTGCCAAAATTGATCTGCATATGGACTGGTTAGAAAACGCATTTTAGTCAACAGTCGCTAGATCCTTGCCAATGAGCGCTGATTGCATGATTGGGCTTTTCTTCTCGCGCGTGCCTTCCATCACCTCGCTCTCTTCTCTATTTTCTCGCTCCCCCCAATAATTTTGTCCGCGCAGGAGCCCGCTCTTTGTACTGAGAGGTAAAAGACCTAGTGCCACTTTTTCTGCATGAAATTGCCTCTGTCTTTGCGCGCCAAGCATGTCCAGCGCGGCATAAATATGAACAACCGAAGGTTAGACTTTGACTATGTGCTGCCTAGATGGGATACATTGTGCGCTCGATGCAAATAAGCAAAACAAACTGAGATTAAGCGGGGATTTATCATGATCGACTTCGGACTACTGATGTTTTCTACGGACTATGCAATAGGCCCGGATATATTGGCTAAAGAAGCAGAAGCTCACGGATTTGAGTCGTTGTTTTTGCCGGAACACACGCATATTCCAGCGAGCCGTAAATCTCCTTGGCCTGGTGGGGACGAGCTCCCCCAAGAGTACTGGCATACGTACGATCCGTTTGTTGCGCTCTCTATGGCTGCCGCTGTGACCGAGAAGCTAAAGTTAGGCACCGGTATATCACTGATTACTGAGCGCGATCCTATCTTGATGGCCAAGCAGGTCGCCAGTTTGGACTATTTGTCAAAAGGCCGGGTGGTACTGGGTATTGGCGCGGGTTGGAACGCTGAGGAAATGGAGAACCACGGTACACCGTTTGTGCATCGGTGGAAAATATTGCGTGAGCGTATGCTCGCTATGCGTGAAATATGGACCGAAGAAGAAGCCGAATATCACGGTGAATTTGTCGACTTTGACAAGATTTGGGCCTATCCCAAGCCGGTTCAAGTAGGGGGTCCACCGGTATTATTAGGGGCCTCTTCGAAGTATGTATACAAGCGTATTGCTGAATACGGTGATGGATGGTTCCCAATTTATCAAAATGACAAACGCAAGGGCGCCAACGGCCCGGTAGATTACGCGGAGGGTATTGGGCGCACTCGTGATGCATGGCAGGAAGCCGGCCGCAGTGGTGAACCCCAATTCAGTATTTTTGGTGTAGGCCCTGATGCTGAGGCTGTTGAATCTTTGTTGGAAATGGGCTTCGACCGCATTATATTTGCGCTGCCTTCTGCAGAGCCAGATGTGGTGTTACCCATGCTAGAAAACTACGCAGCTATTGCGCATAAATTTAATGCTTAGGCAGCAATCCTTGTTATGAGAGCAGGCTAGATGCAATGTAGGTTGGGTTGCGGGGCATGTTGTATTGCCCCTTCCATAATTGGACCGCTGCCGGGAATGCCCAACGGTAAACCTGCTGGTATGGCTTGTATCCATCTAACCGCAGACTTCGCCTGCGCGCTTTTTGGTAGGCCTGAGCGCCCGCTATTTTGCGTCCAATTTAAGGCTGAAGTGCTATTTTGTGGTGAGTCTCGGGCCCAGGCTTTAGAGTTGATTGCGGCGGTAGAGCTAGACGTTGACTAGGTGCTTAGGCGCCCAGCAACTTGCTGAGTTGGCTCGTTACCTCTGCCTCAGTGCGGGTGTGGTAGGCCTCTAGTCCAGCGTCTTTGGCCCCCTTCACGTTTTCAAGCGTATCGTCCAAAAACACCACGTCCTTTGGCGCGTAACCCATGTTTTCACATACGGTTAAAAATGCCTGCGTGTCTGGTTTACGCTGTCCTACCTCTTGAGATAAATATAGCGTTTCAAAGTGACTGAGTTCAGTGCCAAAGTGATGGTTGAAAGACGCTGCGTGGGTGGCATTGGTATTGCTGAAAGCGCACAAGGTGTACTTTTGCGCCAACAGGGGCAGTAGCTCAATGACAGATTTATAGGTGCCAACCCACAAAGCGTTCCAACCCTTCTGCCAGCTCAACTCAGACATGCTTACGCCCAAGCTGCGAGACATATGCGCGCTATATTCTTGAAAGGACAATGCGTCCACTTCATGTTGCTTATAGGCGTCGTCTAGCGACCACTGTTCGTAGAATATCGACTTATCAACACCGCTGTGGTTTGCCCAAGAGGCAAAGACTCGGTGAAAATCTATCTCTAAGACAACGCCGCCAAGGTCCAGTAGCACTGCTTTTTCCATTGTTAACCTTGTTCCTTAATCTTGCAGAAAAATCGAGTTATAGCCCGAAGGCGACTGCGAATTTGCCAATTTACGGGCGTTAGTACTTGCTTGTTAGGTTCTCTATTTGATCATTTAGTAGCCGGCTTCGGCGCTATTGATCTTTTGCAGGTAGGCGTTATCTAAAACGCTGTACGCTTTTTCTCCACTCTTCATGACAAAAACCGGACCCTCAATGGCGTTAATATTGAAACCTTGTTGTCGTAGCTCGCCTTTGAGCATTTTGAAGGTGCCAGTGACATCAATCTCTGCATCTACCCGAATAAAAACTGGTACTGCGTAGCTGGGTAGCGCGTTCTGCACGAACTGGGCAAAACTCTCAATATCTAAATCAAGGACATCATCGTTAAGGGTGATTGAAACCATACCTGCTCGACCATCCGCGCCAGGTACCTCTACACCGTAAACGTTGCAAAACTTAACTTGGGGAAAACCGTTAATGATTTCGCCCACTTCGTTAGTTGAAACGTTCTCCGCCTTCCAGCGGAAAGTGTCGCCCACTCGGTCAACAAACTGGTAGTGGTCATAGCCAAGGGCATAGCCAACATCTACGGTACGCATTAGATCGCCGGTATTAAACCAGGCATCATCTTTCTCCAGTGCACTGCGTAATACTTTGCCTTCCGTCGCCGCTTTGTCGGTATAGCCCTCAAAAACGGTATCTGGGGTTATTTTGCCTAGCAATAAGCCAGCCTCTCCCTGCATAACGGGAATACAGAAGCCTTGGTTGTCGCGGACAATTTCGTCGTTATCGACATCATATTGGACCAAGCTCACTTCGGCAGAAGTCATACCCACAGTTAGATCTTTATTCATTAGATTGGCGAAGGCGACATTGCCCTCTGATGCGCCATAAAACTCGCAAATCCGCGCAATGCCGTAGCGCTCTTTAAACTGCATCCAAATATCTGGGCGCAGGCCATTGCCCATAATGCTGCGCAGGGGGTTCTTTGCGTCGTCTGCCGCAGCCTCAGAGTTGACTAAGTATCGGCACAGCTCGCCGATATAAATCATGTGGGTGCAATGATGCTGGCGCACTTCTTTGAGGAAGTTACTGGCAGAAAATTTGCGCCGCACAAACATGCTAGCACCTGTGGCCAGAGCAGAGCCCACGCCGAGCAATAGTCCGGTGGCATGATAGAGCGGTAGGCAAAGATAAATTCTGTCCTTGGTTTTACACCTAAGTCCGCCTGTTCCAGCCATATCCGCGCTGACCAAATAGCGCCTATTGGATATCACTGCGGCCTTGGGCAACCCGGTTGTGCCTGAGGTGTAAATGTAGAAGGCGGTGTCACCTAATGTAATGGCGGCGGTTTCCACTGGGTTATCTGTACTAGCAGCTGCGAGTAATGACTTTAAATCTTTACTCCACTGGGGCGCAGGCTGCTTGCCAGCATCTGCGAGGAATAAAAAATCTTGGCCTTGCGCGAGGGGCAGTTCGGAATAAACATCTTGTACAGAATCGATAACTTCTTCGCCAAAGATACATTTCTTTGACTGAGTCACGGTAATGCAGTGAATCAGTGATTTGCCGGTCAGATTGGTATTGAGTAGGCCTGCAGTGACGCCAATTTTATTCAAACCCATAAGTAAGGCTAAAAACTCAACCCGGTTTTCCATCATCACGCTGACGTTGTCACCTCGCATTAAACCTTCTGCTTTCATCGCTGCTGCGTAGCGATTAGCCTCGGCATTGAGTTCTGACCAGTTCAGCGCTTTATCTTCAAAGATCAGCGCGGATTGCTGGCCAAAGCGCTCGGCATTGCGCTCAAGACGCGCGCCTGGGCTGTCGGTAATCTCAAAAGGACGAGGTTTCATGCCCTTTTTTACCTTCAATAATGCCGGTAAGTGGGTCAGGGTTGAGATGTCTTTTATCAGCTGCATATTGCCCCTCCAGGCGTACTTTTTATTTTGTGAATGTAATAACGATAACAAAAATAGTAGTCTCTAGGGGTACAGGGTGGTTATTTTCACTAGTTTGAAGCTAATCGTCTTGAGAGCAAATTTGCGAGTCTAATGAGTAGGGGTCAACTATGAATCAATGGCAAATAGGTGATGTAAAAATCACTCGTGTAATCGAAATGGAAACAACCGGCGGGTCACGCTTTATTTTGCCCGACGCCACTCGGGATGCTTGTCAGGCCATAGAGTGGATGCAACCTCACTTTATGGACGAGCAGGGCAATTTGATTATGAGCGTGCACGCGTTGGTTATAGACACAGGTACGCGCCGGATTTTAGTTGACACCTGCATAGGCAACGACAAAGAACGTAACATTGCCAGCTGGTCGCATTTGCAAACTAACTTTTTGCAGGACCTAGCCGACGCGGGTTATCCCCGCGAGAGCATTGATACGGTTTTATGCACACACCTGCATGTAGATCATGTGGGCTGGAATACGATGTTAGTGAATGGTCAGTGGGTGCCGACATTTCCTCATGCGCGCTATTTAATTGCGGCAAAAGAATGGGCCTATTGGGATGCTCATGAGGATGAGTCTACTTATGGGCCGGTATTGGCTGATTCGGTGCGTCCTGTAGTGGAAGCCGGGTTGGTAGATCTTGTTGAAGAGGACCATAACCTCTGCACTGAGGTTCAGCTGCAGCCCACCCCTGGCCACACCCCCGGACACGTCAGCGTGCATATCAGTTCAAATGGCCATGAAGCATTGATTACCGGTGACTGTATTCATCACCCCGTGCAAATGACTAAAACACACTGGTGCTCGTCCGCTGACTTTGACCAAGATCAGGGTCGAAAAACTCGAGAAGCGCTGCTCGAGCGCTATGTAGATGAGGATATTTTGCTCATCGGAACGCATTTTGCTACGCCTACTGCGGGCCATGTTAAACATCATCCGCTGGGCGGTTACTGGCTGGATGTAGAGTGATATTTAACTTTTAGTTAACGTTCGGGCTTTATGTGGTCCGCTCATCGGGAATATTGCACCTAATAATTTTTGTTTGTTACTTATAAGTTTACAAAATATTTCGCATTTGGCGGTTTTTTGAAATAAAAACTACCGACTGTCGACAAAAATACACCCTACAGCTTTCGCTCAATACGTTGAAGTCGCTGATCATAGACTATTCTGCTCCATAGCATCCTAAGTCGGGAGGCCTGTATAGATTAGTTGGTGAACAGTTAGTGGTGACAAATAAAGACAACCTTTTTCTATTTGACGGGAGTAGCACACTGCTCAGAAATGCCCAGTGGTGTTTCGACCTCGCTATTTCTGTAGCTATGTCTGTAGCTATGCCTGTAGGTAAAGCCTCAGTGCCGCCTCATGATCTGTCGTTGCAATTTTCCTATTGCCTGGCCGCTCGTTCGCAAAGCTATACTAAAAGTTCTGCTGTCCAACACTCGTCTTCCCGGCACGATTTTTTGGGCACCCAAAGATGAAATCCATGCTTTCTCAGCTACTGTCTTTGGCGGCACCGGACATCCGCACTACTCTGAATACGATTCAGGGCACGTTGTCCTTGGTCGGAGATAAGCTCAAAGAGAGCGAAGGTGCGGAAGAGAACATGCTAGTTCAGCATGCAAATTTATCAATACAGCACCTAATCGCATTGTTAAAGACCGTTGGTGACTTGGATTTGATAGAAAATCAAATGATGCAAGTGACCCATCGAAAAGTTGAACTTGGGCGCCTTGTCGAAACTATTGTCGACTCGGTTTTGCTAGATCCGCGCTCTGGCCAAGTAGCTATTTTGGTCAGTTACGATGAAGGCTTAGATGAAACGTCCATAGCAGGCCTCGTTGTCGATGAAGAAAAATTTACTCAAGCCTTCACCAATGTTTTGCAGTATGCGGTGTTATTCAGTCGCCGCGATCGGGTCGATATTAGAATTAATAAATCTCTTGAAGGACGTTTTGGGATCCATATTTCGGACACGAGCTTGGGTCTGGGCCAAGCGGAGTTAGACAATTTATTCAGTTTTAATGAATGGTCTGGAGATGCTTTGAATTGGAGCATGTCTAATGGCATAGAACTGAATCTGAATATTTGCTTAGCTAAGGCATTGATGCAACTTGTGGGTGGCGACGTACGCGCCACCAGTGAAATTGGCAAGGGGATTCAATGGTTTGTCGACTTGCCCCTAGATGCCCAAGTACACGCCAGTGCAGATTCGCCAACAAAATCCTCCTCTATAGATGAAATTTCTGAGCGTGCTGCTTCTGAAGCGCTTCACGCCTATACGGTCTCAGCGTCTTTGGGAGACTTAGCGATTAAACCCATATTGCTAGTTGATGACTCCCCGTCTAATCGTTTGGTTCTCAGCTCTATGCTGGCTGCTGCAGGGTATACGGTCGACCAAGCCACTGATGGAATGGAGGCTCTCTCAGCGGTGCGCAGTAAATCTTACGCGGCAGTATTAATGGATTTAGCTATGCCGAAAATGGACGGTATCACTGCTGCGAGAGAGATTCGCAATCTTCCAGGAATATTTGCAAGTGTACCTCTAATAGCACTAACGGCTTACGTCTCTGACTCTGATCAGCAAGCTTGTCTTGATGCTGGTTTTAACGAATTTTTATCTAAGCCAGTGAATGATAAAGATCTACTAGCCACTTTGGGCAGTGTTTTAGGCGGGCGTGAAGAAAAGGTTTTGGCTTTACCTCTGTCTGTTGAACGCTTAACCGAGTTTGCGAAAATAATAGGTGTTGTCGGAGTTTTCAATTTACTTGAACGGTTTGCAGCGGAACTGCGCAACCGGTCGCGCTTATTGGAGAATCTTCATTTGGGCAACTTTGCTGAAGTAAAGCACAACTTATATATGTTGGTTTGCTCAGCTGACAATTTCGGTTTTGATCAATTGGCGTTGGCGGCAAAGAACTTGAGTACTAAGTTGTCGGAGAATCAACTTCAACTTCTGACAGCTCTGGCACCAGCGAAAGAACAACACGTTGGCGATGAATTTTGGTCGAAAGAATTGCTGGCGTTAGAGTCTGAGACGAAAAGGACCCTTATTTTTTTGGAAAAATATGTTGGTGAGTATATGCAAATAGAAACGAATGACGCGCCAGTTAAGTTGCCGGTAAAGATCGTTAAAGACGATTCTAAGGTTGACCATGTTTAGACTTATTTTTTTACGCCGCAGCAATATTTCTTTGTTCACTTTTTTAGGCGGCTATGCGTTAGTTGCAGGTTATCTTATTTACCAAGTAGTCGTGGTGCTTGGCGCCTCAGATCAACGAGAAACTGCGCCTAACTTATTGTTAGTTATTGCTTTATTTATATTGGCTCTGTCTCTTATACA